>JBGOST010000241.1:0-4779 GCA_041476125.1 Usitatibacter sp.
GCGGCGGCCGGGCGCGGGAACTCACGGGCCGAACCGGTATCCGGTGCCGCGCAGGGTCCGGATCAGCTTAAACTCGTAGGGATCGTCGATCTTGCGCCAAAGCCGACGCACCAACACCTCGAGCACGTTGGTGAACGGGTCGTGGTTCTCGTCCCACACGAAGCCGGTGATCGTGGCGCGATCCACCACCTGGCCTTCGTGCCGCACGAAGCACTCGAGCAACGCGAACTCCTTGGCGGTGAGGTCGATCCGACGCCCGCCGCGCGTGACTCGGCGGCGCACCGGATCGAGCTCCATGTCGGCGACGGTCATCCGCTCGGGCTCTCGAGACTTGCCGCGGCGCAGCAGCGTCCGGATTCGTGCCAGCAGCTCGGCGAACGCGAAGGGCTTGACGAGATAGTCGTCGGCGCCCAGCTCGAGCCCCTTGACGCGATCCTCCACCTGATCGCGCGCCGTCAGGAAGAGGACCGGCATTTCACGGCCCGCGCCGCGCAAACCTGCGAGCACCCGCCAGCCGTCCAGGCCGGGCAGCATCACATCCAGGATGGCGAGGTCGTAGTCTTCAGTGGTCGCGCGATGCAGGCCCTCCACGCCATCGCGCACGACGTCGACGACGAAGCCGGCCTCCGTGAGCCCCTTCTTCAGGTAGTCGCCCGTCTTGACCTGGTCTTCGACGATCAGGATTTTCATCTTTGTCAGTCTAGGACGCTCATCGACCCGCATATTGCGGGATGTCAAGACGTCCGAAGGGTCATAAGCGTCGTTCACTCCTTGCGCTTGGCGGGCACAAGGCCTGCAAAGAGCGCGGCGGATTGGAACACTTGTGAGGGGAAGGAATGCCCCTCGACGCGCAGCAGCCGCTTGAGCGCAAAGTCGTAAAGAAGCGGATTGTGTCCCTGGATGTGCGCGATCTCCTGCGCTTCCCCCGGGGAAAGAACACCCAGCTCGACCAGGCGCGCGGTGGAAGTGAGCGCAGGAGAGCCTGGAAGCGGGTAATCCGAGCCATTCACAAGCCGGCCCTGCCACCTTTCATCGAGGACCAGCTCACGCACCATGCCGGGCTCTCGCCAATTGCTGACGACGCCCGAGATGTCCCCGTAGAGGAGGCCGCGATACTCGACCGTTTCGATTAGGCGTCGGAGAAGGTTGAACGTCGGGACTACCGGCAAACCCGCCGATTCGACGTCTCGCATGTCGCCTTGCATCGCGCAATGCGCGGCGACGACCCTGACACCCGCCTCCAGAGGTCGTCGCAACCGCAGCGGGTTGCCCCATTCCTGATCGGCCTCGGATATCAGGGAATGCTGCCAACCGGAGTGGACGAGGAGAGGCAACCCCAGCTGCGCGAGGCGGGAATAGAAGGCGTCGCACCGGGACGAGGACGGGTCGATGCCCATCAGGTAAGGGATCCACTTCACCGCCGAGGCCCCGGCGAGCGCCGCCTGCTCGAGCGCGGCAACCGCATCTTTCCGGTAGGGATGAATGGACGCCGCCCAGATGAATCGGCCGGGGAAGCGGCGCGCCAGGCCGGAAACGAACTCGTTGCTCACCTTGAGGACCGTGTTCGCCCGTATCCAGTTGCCTTCCCCGTCGTGCCAGCCGTCCAGGGCAAGCAGCATGAACCGCGCTCCCCGCGGAAACTCCTCGACCAGCTCCATGAGCCGCGCGACGTAGGCCCGGCCCGCCTCGCGCGGGCGCGCGGTCATGCAACTTGCATCTGCGAACACCGCGAAATGCGCGAAGAGAAACGGGTTGTAAACCCGCGTCATCTGGGGATTCAGCCAGGATTGCGCCTCGGGATCATCGGAAACATTGCCCACGACATGGACATGCATGTCGAGGCAGGCGGCAGCGTCGATTCCGTCCCAGAGACGCTCGCGCAATTGCGACGAGATCGCGTGCCCTGGGCTGTCCCTATGAGCGCATGGGTTGCGAAACGACCTCCAGCCCCAATAGCCCGTGGCTGCGGCGGCGCCCAATACCGAAAGTCCGAGTCCCGCCTGCACGACCCGCCGGCGGCTCCATTTGGGCCTCACCGCAGCGCGCTGATTTCAGTGACCGTGATGGCGCCCTGTATCTTTTCGGCCGTGAAGCGGACCTTGTCGCCGACCTTTACCGCGTCGAGCATCGCCGGATCCGTGACTCGAAACACCATGGTCATCGCCGTCATGTCCAGGTTCGGAATGGCGCCGTGCTTCAGGGTGATCTTTCCCGCGGCCTTGTCGATCTTGCGCACTTCGCCTTCGACCGCATCGCTGCGCGGGGCGCCGGGAGCATGGTGGGCCGAATGCTCATCGGCTTTCGCCGGCGGCGTTTGCGCGGACGCCGCGAATGCCGCCCACGAGAACAGCCATACCAGTACCGCGATCTGATTTTTCATCGTCATTTCTCCGTCACCTTGATCCTGCCGACCATGCCGGCCTCGAGGTGGCCCGGCACGAGGCAGCCATAGAGGAAATCACCCGCTTGGGTGAACCGCCAGCCCATCTCGCCCGATTGGCCGGGAGCCACGTGCAGCATGTGCGGCTCGTCGTGCTCCATTTCGGGATGCTTCTTCATCACCTCGGCGTGCTCGGCGAGCTCCTTCTTCGTTCCGAGCACCATCTCGTGCGTGAGCTTGCCGGTGTTCTTCACCACGAAGCGCACGGTGTCGCCGCGCCTCACGTTGATCTCGGCCGGCGTGAAGCGCATCGTGTCGCCCATTTCGACGTTCACGACGCGCTTCGCCTTCTTAGGATCCGCGGCCTTTCCGAAAGGCATCTCCTCCGCTTTCGAATAGTCGTATGCCGCTTTCTTCTCCGAAGTTCCGGTGTGCGCCCAAGCCGTCCCGCTGGCGACCACCAGAGCTGCCGTAAGGCGCGCGATCCATCTTTGTCCGTATGTGTTCATCTGTAGTTCCTCTGTCGAGTTCAATGGTTGGAATGCCCGCCAGGTTTTCTCGCCTTCATTTCCACGTCGGCCTTCCCGGGCGCCGGTTGCGCCCGCATGGCGGCCACCGGCGCGCCGGTCCACTCGGCGGCGGCGCTGCCTTTCGGATGCCTGTACCAGCCGGGATCGCGATAGTCCCCCGGCTTCACGTCCGGCCGCACTTTCACGACCGTGAACATTCCTCCCATTTCCAAGGGACCGAACGGTCCCTGCCCCGTCATCATCGGAAGGGTGTTGTCCGGGAGCGGCATCTCCATCGAGCCCATCTCCGCCATGCCCGTGGATCCCATCGCCATGTAGTCGGGAATGAGCTTCGTGATCTTCTCCAGCGCCGTCTTCGGATCCACGCCGATCATCGTCGGCACGTTGTGGCCCATCGCATTCATCGTGTGGTGCGACTTGTGGCAGTGGAAGGCCCAGTCGCCGGGGTTGTCGGCCACGAACTCGATCACGCGCATCTGCCCCACCGCCACGTCGATCGAGACTTCCGGCCAGCGCGCGGTCTTCGGCACCCAGCCGCCATCGGTGCCTGTCACCTCGAAATCGTGGCCGTGGACGTGGATCGGATGGTTGGTCATCGTGAGGTTGCCGAGGCGCACGCGCACGCGGTCGTTCTGGCGCACCGCGAGGTGATCGATCCCGGGAAACACCCGGGAGTTCCAGCACCACAGGTTGAATTCGAGCATCGTGTTGATGCGCGGGGTGAAGCTGCCGGGATCGATGTCGAAAGCGTTCAGCAGCACCAGGAAGTCGCGATCGGCCCGCATGAAGGAGACGTCCCTCGGGTGCACCACGATCATCCCCATCATGCCCATCGCCATCTGCGTCATCTCGTCGGCATGCGGGTGGTACATGAATGTCCCGCTCTTCTTCATCTCGAACTCGTAGACGAAGGTCTTGCCCACCTCGATCGCCGGCTGCGTGAGGCCGCTCACCCCGTCCATGCCGTTCGGGAGAATCACGCCGTGCCAGTGGATCGACGTGTGCTCCGGTAGTCGGTTGGTGACGAAGATGCGCAGCCGATCGCCCTCGACGCATTCGATCGTAGGGCCCGGCGACTGGCCGTTGTAGCCCCACAGGTTCGCCTTCATGCCGGGTGCGAGCTCGCGCACCACCGGTTCGGCGACGAGGTGGAATTCCTTCCAGCCGCCGTTCATGCGCCACGGCAGCGTCCAGCCGTTGAGCGTCACGACCGGGTTGTAGGGCCGGCCGTTCGCGGGGACGAGTGGGGCTTGCGTCGCGGTTTGCGACATCGCCGGCGCCTCGGGGACGGCGCCGAGCGCGGCGCGGCTCACTGCGCCCGCGCCCAGCGCCACCGCGGAAGCGCTCAGGAAATTTCGTCGGGATGACATGTCGTTGTCCCTTTCAGTGGCCCACGGCGGTCGCGGGGGCAACCGAAGCCTTGAGCTCGAAGGTGCCGGGCGAGCCGGTGGAGATCGCGGTCTCGAGGTTGGCCTCGGCCACCCAGAAATCGCGCGTCGCTTCCATCGCGGAGCGCACCGCGACGGCCTGCTCGCGCGCATCGGCCAGCAGGTCGAAGACGCTGATCAACATGCCGTTGTAGCGCAGCAGGTTCTCCTCCGAGATGCGTTTGCGCAGCGGCATGACCTCGTCGCGGTAGCGCTTCGCCACGTCGTAGGCGGCGCGGTACGCCGAATGGGCCTCGCGTACCTCGGAGCGCGCGCGGACAGCGATCTCGGCGGTGCGCGCGACCGCCTGCCGGTACATCGCCTCGGAACGCGCGAGGCGCGCCTCGCCGGAGTCGAAGATCGGCAGCTCGAGCTCGACTTCGTACCCGCTCCTGCGCGGCAACTCGTTCGACGTGTCGCGCTCGAGGCCGAAGTGCAGCAC
>JBGOST010000242.1:0-4767 GCA_041476125.1 Usitatibacter sp.
GAGCTGTGGCAGAAGGTCGCACCCCTCGCGGACAAGACAGGCCAGAGCATCATGGTCGCGCCTTTTCCCCAGCCCGACGCCAAGCGCATCGACGAGGCGGCCGAGCGCGAGATGGCGATCGTGAAGGAAGTGGTCAACGCCGCGCGCAACCTGCGCTCGACGATGGGGCTATCGCCCGGAGCCAAGGTGCCGTTGTACATCGCGGATTACGCGCCGTCGCTGCCGGCTTACGAGGCGGCGATCACGGCGATCGCGCGGCTGTCCGAAGTGCGATTCGTGCCCTCGCTGCCCGAAGAGGACGCCCCGGTCTCGATCACCGGCAACGGCAAGCTCATGCTCCACGTCGAGGTCGACCGCGACGCGGAGCGCTCGCGCCTTTCCAAGGAGATCGAGCGGCTCGCGTCGGAAGTCGCCAAGGCGCGCGCGAAGCTGGGCAACGTGTCGTTCGTCGAGCGAGCACCCGCCGCCGTCGTGGAGCAGGAAAAGAAGCGCCTCGCGGATTTCGAGTCCAAGCACGCCGACCTGCGCACGCAGCTCGGGAAGCTCGGATAGCGGTGCCGCTGCCCCACAGCCTCCGGGCCCTCAGCTCCCCCAACTTTCGCCGTTACTACATCGGCCAGACGGTGTCGATGATCGGCACCTGGGTGCAGTCGGTGGCCGTGATGTGGCTCGCCTACCGCCTCTCCGGCTCGACGTGGTTCACCGGGCTCATCGGCTTCCTCAATAGCGCCCCGTACCTTTTCCTTTCGCCCTTCGCCGGCGTGCTGGGAGACCGCGTGAGCCGGCGAAAGCTGCTGATGGTGGCATTGAGCCTCATGGCGGTGCAGTCGACGCTCCTGGCCACGCTCTCGGGATTTCACCTCATCTCGATGCCGCAGCTCGCGGCACTCGCGCTCTTCGGCGGCATCTGCAACGCGTTCGAAACCCCCACGCGGCAATCGATCTTCGTGCAGCTCCTGGAGAAGCGCGAGGACCTTCCCAATGCCATCGCGTTGAACTCGATGCTGATGAACGGGACGCGCTTGATCGGTCCCTCGATCGGCGGGCTCCTCATCGCCGCGTTTAGCGAGACCGTCTGCTTCGCCGTCAACGCGGTGAGCTATCTCGCGGTGCTGATCGCCCTCATGGGCGTGCACATCGTGCCGCGGCCGCAGCGCGCGCCCTCGCATCCCCTCGCGGATCTCGCGGAGGGATGGCGTTACGCGATGGGGATGCTTCCGGTGCGCCGCATGCTCTTCACGCTGGGCGCCGTGAGCTTTTCCATCAGCCCCTACGCGACCCTCATGCCCGCCATCGCCGTCAAGACCTTCAACCAGGGCGCGGAGCTGGTCGGGCTCTTCATCGGCGCGGTGGGGTTGGGTGCATTCATCGCCGCGGTCGGCCTCGCGCGCCGGCCGAGCGTTCGTGGCCTGGGCAAATGGCTTCCCGCCTCCGCGATCATCGCCGGCTTCGGCGCGATCGGATTCGGTTACTCGCGCTCGACCGGGCTCTCGGTATTCCTGATGACGCTGGTCGGCTTCGGCATGTTCATGACCGGCGCCACCGTCAACACCATCCTCCAGACGGTCGTCGACGAGGAAAAGCGCAGCCGCGTCATGAGCTACTACACGATGTTCTTCATCGGCGTGGCCCCGCTCGGCCACTACTCGGCGGGCTGGCTCGCGGAGCACATCGGCGCCCCGCTCACCTTCGTCGTGGGAGGCGTGGTCTCCACCCTCACCGGCATCGCCTTCGCGCTGCAGATGAAGGCCTTCCGCTCGCACCTGCGAAGGGTTTACGTCGGGCGCGGTATCATCCCGCCCTCGGAGGACACCCGGATGGGGAATCCATGAAGACGCTCGCAGGCAAGACGCTGTTCATCACCGGGGCTTCACGCGGCATCGGCCGCGAGATCGCGTTGCGCGCGGCCCGTGACGGGGCCAACGTCGTCGTGGCGGCGAAGACCTCGGAACCCCATCCCAAGCTCGCCGGGACGATTCACTCCGTCGCGGAGGAGATCGAGAAGGCCGGCGGCAAGGCGCTCGCGATCCAGCTCGACGTGCGCGACGACGCCGCCATCGCCCAGGCCATGGCGCTCACGGCGAAGACCTTCGGCGGCCTCGACATCCTCGTCAACAACGCGAGCGCCATCAGCCTCACGCCGACGATGGCCACGCCCGCCAAGCGCTTCGACCTCATGATGGGCGTGACCGCGCGCGGCACCTTTCTGTGCTCACAAGCGGCCATCCCGCTGCTGAAGAAATCCTCGAACGCCCACATCCTCACGCTTTCGCCTCCCCTCTCGATGAAGGCGAAATGGTTCGCGGGGCACGTCGCCTACACGATGTCGAAATACGGGATGAGCATGTGCACGCTCGGCATGAGCGAGGAGCTGAAGGGCGACGGCATCGCGGTCAACTCGCTCTGGCCGCAGACCACGATCGCGACCGCGGCGGTCGAGGTGCACTTCCCCGAAGCGATCCTGAAAGCGAGCCGCCACGCGCAGATCATGGCCGATGCGGCCCACGTCATCCTCACCAGCGATGCGCGTACGAACACCGGAAATTTCTACATCGACGAGGAAGTGCTGAAGCGCGCGGGCGTGAAGGACTTCGACAAATACGCGGTCACCCCCGGCGTGCCGCTCTTCAAGGACCTATTCCTGGAGTGACGCCGTTCTCCCTCTCCCCGGGGTCCCCTCTGGGGCAGGGATCGAATGGCAGAGGGCCGGGGAGAGGGTCACCTCTTCTTCATGAAAAACGTGAATTCCGGCCCCTCCGAATGCGACAGCAACTCGTTGCCGGTCTGCTTGCAGAAGGCCTGGAAGTCCTTCACCGAGCCCGGATCGGTGGCCATCACCTTGAGCACCTGGCCCGCGTGCAGGTCGCCGAGCATCTTCTTGGCTCTCAGGATGGGAAGCGGGCAATTGAGCCCGCGCACGTCGAGCTCGCGGTCGAAAGATTGCATTCATATTCTCCAGGGGGCAGGAATTTTAACATGCGGTCCCCGGGGCTTTGGCGTAGCATGGAAGCGCTCGGGATCGCAGGTTCCCGGGGGTGGCGCCCGCCACCGAGACGGTGTCCGTCCAAGACCTGCTTCCGCTAATTCACGGAGGCTTTCATGGACACCGTTTCGATCGATCCACGTTCCCTTTACTCCCAGGTTGGCTCGCCGCGCGCGCCGTTGATTCTCGACGTGCGCCGCGACAAGGCGTTCGACTCGGACCCGCGCATGATCGCCGCGGCATTGCGGCCCGACGGCGAGCTGCCTGCCTTCGCGGCCCGGCACGCCGCCGGCCGCCCGATCGTCGTCTACTGCGTTCGCGGCCACGAGGTGAGCCAGGAAGCGGCGCGCGGGCTCTCCCGCGCCGGCCACGATGCACGCTTCCTCGAAGGAGGGATCGAAGCGTGGAGCGCGGCGGGCCTGCCGACATTCCAGCGCCATCCGGAATGGCGCGTTCCCGGCGGCTCGCGCTGGATCACGCGCGAGCGCCCGAAGATCGACCGGATCGCCTGCCCGTGGTTGATCCAGCGCTTCATCGATCCGCTCGCGAGCTTCGACTACGTCCCCACGCCGCGCGTCTTCGATGAGGCCCGGGCCCGCAAGGCGGTTCCCTACGACATTCCCGGCGCGGTCGTGACCCACCGGGGCGAGCGCTGCAGCTTCGACGCGCTCATCGAGGACTTCGCGCTGCACGATGCGGCGCTCGACCAGCTCGCCCTCATCGTGCGCGGCGCCGACACCGATCGGCTCGACCTCACGCCGCAGTCCGCCGGGCTCGTGGCGACGTCGCTGGGGCTGTCGAAGCGCTTTTCGGACGACCACGAGATGCTCGAGAACGCGCTGCCGGTTTACGACGAGCTGTATGCGTGGTGCCGCAGCCAATGAGGGGGCCGACATTCAACGAGGCGCTACGGTTCTGGCTGAAGCTCGGGTTCATCAGCTTCGGCGGCCCCGCGGGGCAGATCGCGATCATGCATCGCGAGCTGGTGGAGCGATACCGCTGGATTTCCGAGCGGCGCTTCATCCATGCGCTCAATTACTGCATGCTCCTGCCGGGCCCCGAGGCGACGCAGCTGGCGACCTACATCGGCTGGCTCCTGCACGGCACGCGTGGGGGCATCGCCGCGGGCGCGCTCTTCGTGCTGCCGTCGCTCGTGATCCTCATCGCGCTCACGTGGATCTACGTGCGCTTCGGCCAGGTGCCCGCGATCGCGGCGATTCTTTACGGCTTCAAGCCTGCAGTCGTCGCGATCGTGCTCGCGGCGGCCTGGCGGATCGGCTCGCGCACGTTGCATCACGCGGTGCTCTGGGTCATCGCGGCCGCGGCGTTCCTCGCCCTGTTCGCGGCCTCGGTCCCGTTCCCGATCGTTATCGTTACCGCGGCATTCGCCGGCTTCGTCGGCGCGCGCGTGGCGCCGCGCGCTTTCGCCATCGCGGCCCACGCCCCCCAGGGGACAGCGGTCCGGGGCGCGGTGATCGACGACGGCACGCCGACCCCGGCGCACGCAACCTATTCGCCGCGCCGCCTCGCGCTCGTCGTCGCCGCCTTCGTCGCGATCTGGGGTGCGGTCCTCGCCCTCCTCGTCATCGCCTTCGGCTGGGCGGCGGACTTCACGCAGATGGCGTGGTTCTTCACCAAGGCCGCGCTCCTCACTTTCGGGGGCGCGTACGCGGTGCTGCCCTACGTGCTGCAGGGCGCGGTGGAAACCTACGGGTGGGTCACCGCGGCGCAGATGATCGACGGGCTTGCCCTGGGCGAGACCACGCCGGGTCCCCTCATCATGA
>JBGOST010000243.1:0-4764 GCA_041476125.1 Usitatibacter sp.
CAGGAGCTGCGCCGCCTCTACGCCGTGAGCCTCGAACGCTTCCAGCCCTTCATGTCGTGCCTTCCGAGCCGCGCGCGGCCCGCCGGCATCACCGACCGCGCGGTGATCGAGGCCGAGATCGCCCGCTTCCAGGCCGAACGATCCAAATGACGCCGCCGCCGTGAGCGCGCTGCTCGAAGTGCGCAACCTCACGACCTCGTTCGCCACCGATGCGGGCGCCTTCAACGCCGTCGATCGCGTGAGCTTCGTGCTCGAGCCGGGCCGCACGCTGGGCCTGGTCGGCGAATCGGGATGCGGCAAGAGCGTCACTGCGCTCTCGATCATGCGGTTGATCGCGAGCCCGCCCGGGCGCATCGCGAGCGGCGAGATCCTCTTCGAGGGCGCGGACCTGCTGCGGGTCTCCGCGGCCGAGATGCGCGAAGTGCGGGGAAATCGCATCTCGATGATCTTCCAGGAGCCGATGACTTCTCTCAATCCCGCCTTCACCATCGGCGACCAGATCGTCGAGGGCATCGTGCGGCACCGCAAGATCGGGCGCGACGCGGCGAAACGGCTGGCCATCGAGATGCTCGAGCGCGTGCGCATGCCTTCGCCCGAGCGGCGCTTCGACGATTTTCCGCACAAGCTCTCCGGGGGCATGCGCCAGCGCGCGATGATCGCGATGGCGCTCGCTTGCAAACCCAGGCTGCTCATCGCCGACGAGCCCACCACCGCGCTCGACGTGACGATCCAGGCGCAGATCCTCGAGCTCATGCGGCTGCTGCGCGAGGAGACTGGGACGGCGATCATCCTCATCACGCACGACCTGGGTGTCATCGCCGAGCTCGCGCACGACGTCGCGGTGATGTACTCGGGGCGCATCGTCGAAAAGGCGCGCGTCGAGGACCTGTTTCGCGAGCCGCATCATCCGTACACGATCGGCCTCCTCGGATCCATCCCCAAGCTGCACCTCGAGCAGCGCCGGTTGCCCGCCATCGAAGGGCAGGTGCCCAATCCGCTCGCCGCACCTCCCGGATGCCGCTTCGCGCCGCGCTGCCCCTTCGCCACCGACAAGTGCCGCGCCGAGGAGCCGCCGCTCGCCGAGGTCGCCGCGGGGCACGAAGCCGCGTGCTGGCACGCGCCGCTCGACTGGCGCTCGGTGCGCGCCGCATGAGCGAGCTGCTGCGCGTCGAGCGTCTCGTCAAGCACTTCCACGTCGGGAATCGCTGGTTCGGCCGCGGCGCCGGAATCGTGCACGCGGTCGATGACGTGAGCTTCGAGTTGGCAGAAGGAGAAACGCTGGCGCTGGTCGGCGAGTCGGGCTGCGGCAAGTCGACCACCGGGCGTCTCGCGCTGCGGCTGCTCGAGGCGACCTCGGGCAAGGTGTGGTTCGAAGGCCGCGATCTTTTTTCCCTCGACGAGAGCGAGCTGCGCGCCACGCGCCGCGCGCTGCAGATCATCTTCCAGGATCCCTACGCCTCGTTGAACCCGCGCATGACCGTGGGACAGACGCTTGCGGAGCCGCTGATGCTGCACGGCCTCGCCGATGGACATCGCAAGGAGCGCGTCGCCGAGATCCTCGCCCTGGTCGGATTGGCGCCGCAGCACGCGCAGCGTTATCCGCACGAGTTTTCGGGCGGCCAGCGGCAGCGCATCGGCATCGCGCGCGCGATCGCGGTCGAGCCGCGCATGATCGTTTGCGACGAGCCGGTCTCGGCGCTCGACGTTTCCATCCAGGCTCAAGTCGTGAACCTGTTGCAGGACCTGCAGCAGCGCCTCGGGGTCGCGTACCTCTTCATCGCCCACGACCTCGCGGTCGTGAAGCACATCGCCAAGCGCGTGGCGGTGATGTATCTCGGCAAAATCGTCGAGCTCGCCGACAAGGCAGAGCTCTTCGCGCGCCCGCGCCACCCGTATACGCAGGCGCTGCTTTCCGCAATTCCGGTGCCCGAGCCCTCCGTGCGCCGCACGCGCATCGTGCTGCAGGGCGACGTGCCGAGTGCCATCGACCCGCCGTCGGGCTGCCGCTTCCGAACGCGCTGCCCCTACGCGCGGGAGCGCTGCGCCTCTGAGGAGCCGCCGCTCGCGGTCGATGGCGGCCACGCGGTGGCTTGTCACTTCTGGAGGCAGATCGAGCCTCCGGCGACGCTGGTTCCCGACAGTGCGTCGATCGCGCCGAATCCGCGCCTGGAGCGGCTGCAGTCGGCTTTCGGCGCCCGCGCCTCTTGAAGTAGACTCTGCGCTCACCCTGGGAGACCCGCATGAAACACGCCACGTGGACCACCCGTCTCGTCTTCGCGCTGGCATTGGCCGCCGCACCCGCCGTCAACGGCCAGGCATTGCGCATCGGCCTGGCCGAGGATCCCGATGTCCTCGATCCCACGCTCGCCCGCACCTTCGTCGGGCGCATCGTGTTCGCGGCCCTGTGCGACAAGCTCCTCGATCTCGACGAGAAGCTCGCGATCGTCCCGCAGCTCGCGACTTCGTACGCGTGGTCGCCGGATTACAAGGCGCTCACGCTCAAGCTGCGGCAAGGCGTCACTTTCCACGACGGCGAGAAGTTCGACGCCGCCGCGGTCAAGTTCAACCTCGAGCGCCACAAGACGATGCAGGGCTCCAACCGGCGCGGCGAGCTTGCGCCCGTGACCAGCGTGGATGTGGTCGATACGCAAACGGTGCGCTTGAACCTGGCCGCACCCTTCGCGCCGCTCCTCGCCGTGCTCACGGACCGCGCGGGGATGATGGTCTCCCCCAAGGCGGCGCAAGCGGCCGGCGACAAGTTCGGCGCTGCTCCGGTGTGCTCGGGCCCGTTTCGTTTCGTCGAGCGCGTGGCGCAGGATCGCATCGTCTTCGAGCGCTACGCCAACTATTGGAACAAGGCCGCGATCCACTTCGACAAGGTGACGTACCTGCCGATCGTGGATTCCACGGTGCGCCTGGCGAACCTCAAGTCCGGCCAGCTCGACTTCATCGAGCGCGTGGCACCCTCCGACATTCCGGCCTTGAGCAACGACAGCCGCTTCAAGGTCTCGAAGATCGTCGAGATCGGCTACCAGGGCATCACCATCAACCTGGGCAAGAGCGACATGGCGCAGAAGAACCCGCTCGGGCGCGACGCGAAGGTGCGCGAGGCCTTCGAGCTCTCGCTCGACCGCGATGCCATCGTGCAAGTGGCGATGGATGGCGAGGCGCTCGCCGGCAACCAATGGGTTGCGCCGACCAATTCCTGGTACGCGAAGAACGTCCCGGTGCCCAAGCGCGACCTCACCCGCGCGAAGGCGCTGCTGCGCGAGGCGGGCGTCACCAACCCGGTCTTCACGCTCATGACCCCGACGACTTCGGACGCGCAGCGCACCGCGCAGGTGGTGCAGGCCATGGCGAAGGAAGCCGGCTTCGACGTGAAGATCCAGTCCACCGAGTTCTCGACCTCGCTCGACCTCGCCGACAAGGGACAGTACGAGGCTTATGTCCTGGCGTGGAGCGGGCGCGCGGATCCCGACGGCAACCTCTTCAGCTTCCACGCCTGCAAGCAGCCGCTCAATTACGCCGGCTACTGCAAGCCGGAGGTCGACCAGCTCGTCACCCAGTCGCGCGTGACGCTGGACGCGGCGCAGCGCCTGAAGATCTTCGAGCAGATCGCGGCGAACGTCGCCAGGGACCGGCCGATCATCTACATCTACCATCGGCACTGGCTGTGGGCGTACACGGGCAAGCTCTCCGGCCTGCGCACGGTGCCTGACGGCCTCGTGCGGCTGCAGGGCCTGAAGATGAACTAAAGGCGCCGACGGGCGCGCATGCTCAACTATCTGCTCAAGCGCCTGGCGACGATCGTCCCGACGCTGTTCTTCGTTTCGATCCTGATCTTCGGGCTGCAGCAGTTGCTGCCCGGCGATCCCGCGATCGCGATGGCGGGCGAGGACCGCGACCCCAACGTCGTCGCCTACCTGCGCGCCAAGTTCCATCTCGACGAGCCGCTGCCGGTGCGCTACGGGTATTGGCTGAACGGCGTGTTCCATGGCGACCTCGGCGAATCGGTGCGCATCCAGAAGCCCGTGACGGAGCTCATCCTCGAGAAGCTGCCGGTGACGATCGAGCTCGCCGTGCTCGCGATGGCGATCGCGGTCGTGATCGGAATCTCGGCGGGTGTGGTCTCGGCGGTCCTGAAGGACACCAAGTGGGACTACGCCGCCAACATCTTCGCCCTGTGGGGCCTGTCGACGCCGAACTTCTGGCTCGGGATCCTCCTGATCCTCCTCTTCGCGGTGAAGCTGGGGTGGCTGCCGGCCTCCGGGTACGTGAGCCCATTCGAAGACCTGAAGGCGAACCTCGCCGCCATGATCATGCCGGCCTTCGTGCTGGGCAACGCCATCGCCGCGGTGCTGATGCGCCATACGCGCAGCGCGATGCTGCAGGTGCTCTCCTCCGACTACGTGCGCACGGCGCGCGCGAAAGGCCTGGTCGAGCGGGTCGTCGTCCTTCGGCACGCGCTGCGCAACGCGCTGGTGCCGATCGTGACGCTGGGCGCGCTGCAGCTGGGCGAGCTCCTGGGTGGCGCGGTGCTCACCGAGCAGGTCTTCTCGATCCCGGGATTCGGCAAGCTCATCGTCGATGCGGTGTTCAATCGCGACTACTCGGTGGTACAGGGCGTGGTGCTCTTCACGGCCACCGCGTACATCACGCTGAACCTGCTGGCGGACCTCGCCTACTTCGTGGTGAACCCGCGCATGAGGGGATAGCGTGGCCGCCATCGCCATTCCCATCGACGTCGCGCCGCGCGAGCTCACG
>JBGOST010000244.1:0-4726 GCA_041476125.1 Usitatibacter sp.
CCATCACGGTGCCGCTGCTGAAGGCGGCGATCCTGTCATGACGACCCTCTCCCCAACCACCACCCTCTCCCCGACCACCACCCTCTCCCCGTCCCTCTCCCAAGGGAGAGGGAGAACCAGGAGAGGGAGCGATCGTTGGACAGGGTTTCGCGAATGGCTGCATCCATGAAGAGGCTCGCGTTGTTCGACCTCGACAACACGCTGCTCGAAGGCGACAGCGACCACGCGTGGGCGCAGTTCCTGATCGAGGAGGGCGTGCTGCACCCCGACGAGTACCACGCGAAGAACGAGTGGTTCTACGAGCGCTACAAGGACGGCACGCTCGACATCCACGAATTCCTCGATTTCCAGCTGGCCCCGATCGCGCGGCGCCCGCGCGCGCAGCTCGACGCGTGGCTCTCGGATTTCATGCAGCGCAAGATTCGCCCGATGATCTTTCCGAAGGCGCCGGAGCTGATCGCGCGCCACGCGGATGCGCTCACCGCGATCGTCACCGCGACCAACCGCTTCATCACACAACCCATCGCGCGCGAGCTCGGCGTGGAGACTCTTATCGCCACCGACATCGAGGAGATCGACGGCGTGTTCACCGGCAAGCCGCGCGGCACGCCCACTTTTCGCGAGGGCAAGATCGAGCGCGTGAACGAATGGCTGGGCGGCCGCGGGCATCGCCTGCAGGATTACGAGAGCTGGTTCTACAGCGATTCGCTCAACGACCTGCCGCTCCTCGACCGCGTGACGCATCCGGTGGCGGTCGACCCCGACGCGACGCTGCGGGCGCATGCGACCGAGCGGGGATGGCCGATCATCTCTTTGAGAGACGATGACGGCGCTTCGCGACCGCGCCGCCAATGAAAAAATTCATCGACAGGCTGTTCGGGCGCCGGGACCGCGTGACCCACAAGGACGCGCGGCCGGTGATCCACGGCAAGGACAAGCACTCGATCCAGCGCGAGCACATCAGCCGTTGCGCGCGGCGCACGTGCGAGGAGCTGCAGCGCGCGGGGTTCGCGACGTTCGTGGTGGGCGGCGCGGTGCGGGATCTGTTGCTCGGCCGCCGCCCCAAGGATTTCGACATCGCCACCAGCGCCACGCCCGAAGAGGTGCGCTCGATCTTCCGCCGCTCGCGCATCATCGGGCGGCGTTTCCAGATCGTGCATGTGATGTGCGGCCCGGAGACGGTCGAGGTGTCCACTTTCCGAGCGCACTTCGCGCGCGAGCCGGATGCCGAGAACACCGACGCGCACGGCCGCATGCTCTCCGACAACGTCTTCGGCACCCAGGCCGAGGATGCGATGCGCCGCGACTTCACCGTGAATGCGCTCTTCTACGACCCGGTGAAGGAGGAGGTCTGGGACTACGTGCACGGCCTGAAGGATCTCAAGGCGAAGAAACTGGTGATCATCGGGGACGCGGCCACGCGCTATCGCGAGGATCCGGTGCGCATGCTCCGCGCCGCGCGCCTGGGGGCGAAGCTCGGGCTCGAGATCGACGCCCGGTCGCGCGAGCCGATCAAGACCTTGCGCCACCTGCTCGAAAACGTCCCGCAGGCGAGGCTCTTCGAGGAGATCCTCAAGCTCCTCCTGTCGGGCAACGCGGTGGAGTGCGTGCGCATGCTGCGCGAGCTCGACCTGCACCATGGCCTGCTGCCGCTCCTCGACACCGCGCTCGAGGATCCCGAGGCCGGGCCCTTCGCGATGGCCGCCCTGCGCGCCACCGACGAGCGGCTGGAGCAAGGCAAGCCGGTCTCGCCCGCGTTTCTCCTCGCCGCGCTCCTGTGGGGGCGGGTGGAAAAGAACCTGCACAAGTTCGAAGACAAGGGCCAACCCACGGTGCCCGCCTTGCACGAGGCGATGCACGAGGCGCTCGACAACCAGCGCGAGAGCCTCGCCATTCCGCGGCGCTTCGATGCGACGATGAAGGAGCTGTGGCTGATGCAGCCGCGCTTCCTGCAACGCGGCGGCCAGCGCCCCTATCGCCTCCTCGAGCACCCACGCTTCCGCGCGGCTTACGATTTCTTCGCGTTGCGCGCTGCCTCCGCCAACGCGCCCCAGGAAGTCGCCAAGTGGTGGGAGCGCTTCCAGGAGGCGAGCCCCGACGAGCGCGAGGAAATGCTGATCTCGGACGAGGCGGGGCCGAAGAAGAAGCGCCGGCGCCGGCGCAACAAGCGCAAGCCCGGGGATGGCGCACCCCCGCCGCCGCACGGCGAGAGCGATTCGTGAGCGTGCGCGCGGTGATCGCGCTCGGCTCCAACCTCGATGATCCGGAGTCGCAGGTGCGCCGCGGCTTCGGCGAGATCGCGGCACTTCCCGGGACCCGGGTGCTGGCGCGCTCCTCGCTCTATCGGACCGCGCCGGTCGGCTACGCCGAGCAGCCCGATTTCGTGAACGCGTGCGCCCTCGTCGACACCGCGCTCCCGCCCCGCGCGCTGCTCGATGGCTTGCTCGCCATCGAGCGCGCGCATGGCCGCGTTCGCGAGATTCCCAACGGCCCGCGCACGCTCGACCTCGACATCGTGCTGTACGGAGACCGCGTGATCCACGAGCCGGGTCTCGTCGTTCCGCATCCGCGCGCGCACGAGCGCGCGTTCGTGCTCGAGCCGTTGCTCGAGGTGTGGCCGGACGCGGTGTTCCCCGGCAAGGGTCCTGCGGCCGCACTCGTCACCAAATGAAAAACCGCTACGTCGTCGTCGAAGGGCCGATCGGCTGCGGGAAGACGAGCCTCGCGATCAAGCTGGCGCTACGCATGGGGGCCACCACGCTGCTCGAGGATCCCAAGGCCAACCCGTTCCTCGCGCAGTTCTACCGCGACATGCGCCGCTACGCGCTTCCCACGCAGCTCTTCTTCCTCTTCCAGCGCGTGAGCCAGCTCGAGGGATTGAAGCAGCCCGACCTCTTCGCCAAGCCCACGGTTTCGGATTTCACCCTCGCCAAGGACCCGCTCTTCGCGCGCCTCACGCTGGACGACGCCGAGTACCAGCTCTACCGGCAGATCTACGAGCACATGAAGCCGCAGGCGCCGGTGCCCGACCTCGTGATCTACCTCCAGGCTTCGGTGAACACCCTGATCGGGCGCGTGAAGAAGCGCGGCAACCCGATCGAGACCGGGCTCGACGAGGACTACATGCGCCGCCTCTCGGAAGCCTATACGCGATACTTCTACAATTACGCCGACGGCCCGCTGCTCATCGTGAACAGCGAGAAGCTCAACTTCGTCGACGAGCCGGAGCACCTCGACCTGCTGATCGAGCGCGTGAACGCCATGCGCGGGGCGCGCGAGTTCTTCAACCGGGCCTAAAGACAATGAGCACTCAAGCCTCCGAGAAAGTCGTTCGCCTCACGGTCGCCAAGCTCCAGGAGGCCTCGCGCGCGGGCGAGAAGCTCGTGATGCTCACCTGCTACGACGCGAGCTTCGCGAAGATCTCGGATGAGGCGGGCGTGGACATCCTGCTCATCGGCGACTCGCTCGGCATGGTGATCCAGGGGCACGACTCGACGTTGCCAGTGACCGTCGAAGACGTCGAATACCACGTGCGCTGCGTGGCGCGCGGCAGCGCGCGCGCGCTCATCGTGGCCGACATGCCCTTCGGGAGCTTCCAGGAATCGCCTGCTCAGGCGTGCCGCAACGCCGTGCGCCTCATGGCGGCCGGCGCGCAAATGGTGAAGCTCGAGGGCGGCGCGGTGATGGCCGCGACCACGCGCTTCATGGTCGAGCGTGGCATTCCGGTGTGCGCGCACATCGGGCTCACCCCGCAATCGGTGCACGCGCTGGGTGGGTATCGTGTGCAGGGGCGCCAGCAGGAGGCCGCCGACCGCCTCGTGGAGGACGCCAAGGCGCTCGAGGCGGCAGGTGCGGCGTTCGTGCTCATGGAAGCCATGCCCGCCGCCGTCGCCAAGCGCGTCACCGAGGCGCTCGGTGTCCCGACCATCGGCATCGGGGCGGGTCCGGACGTTTCGGGACAGGTGCTCGTGAATTACGACATGCTCGACATCTACCCGGGAAGGAAGGCGCGTTTCGTGAAGAACTTCCTCGACGGCGCGCCGTCGGTGAAGGCGGCGATCGAGGCGTACGTGAAAGCGGTGAAGGCGAAAACGTTTCCGGGCCCGGAACACTCATTCTGAGAATGGACGTCATCCACACCGTCGCCGAGCTTCGCAGGCGCCTGAACGGCGAGCCTTCGGTCGCGCTCGTGCCGACGATGGGCAACCTGCACGACGGCCACATCTCGCTCGTCGATATCGCGCACGAGCATGCCGCCTGCGTCGTCGCCTCCATCTTCGTGAATCGCCTGCAGTTCGCGCCCGATGGGGACTTCGCCCGCTACCCGCGCACCCTCGCGGAAGATTGCGCCAAGCTCGAGGCCGCCGGATGCCACGTCGTCTTCGCGCCCGACGAGAAGGAGATGTATCCCACGCCGCAGGAGATCCTCGTCACGCCGCCGAAAGCCGCGAACCAGCTCTGCGGCACCTTCCGTCCCGGGCATTTCCAGGGCGTGGTGACGGTGGTGTCGAAGCTTTTCAACATCGTCAAACCGCACATCGCGGTCTTCGGCAAGAAGGACTACCAGCAGCTCTTCGTGATCCGCGCCCTCGTGAAGCAGCTCAACTTCGGCATCGAGATCGTCGGCGGCGAGACCATTCGCGATGCCGACGGCCTCGCGATGTCGTCGCGCAACGGCTATCTCACGCGCGAGGAGCGGGCGCACGCCGCGTTGCTGTTTCACTCG
>JBGOST010000245.1:0-4714 GCA_041476125.1 Usitatibacter sp.
AGCGTGAACGAGCGCGTCGTCACCGAACCCTCGCCGCCCTGGGCGGCCGGCGCTTCCGCGGAAGATTCCTCGTCGGGATCGTAAGAGGTCCAGTCCTCGTATGCCGCGCCGGCGTGCACGCCTTCCTTGATGGCTTCTCCTTCGAACTGAAAGTCGGGATAGTCGGCGAACGACACCGGGCGCGGCTCGACGCGATGGCGCACCTTCACGGGCAGGAACGCCGCGGGCCCACCGGCGAGATACGTCACCGCCGCGTCGATCTTCGTCTTCGTCGCCTTGATGAGCGGTTCCCTGGGCGTACCCAGGCTCGCGCGCATCAGCGGGATGCGGAACGCCTCGACGCGGAATTCCGCGTTCGATCGAACCCCGCTCCCATATTCCCACTCCAGGCGATACGACCCGAGCTTCGCCTCCTTCGGAATCGTCCACGAAGTCTCGGCCACGCCCTGCGCGTCGAAACGCACCGCGAGCTTGGCCTTCTGGTCGCTGCCGAGGTGAACGACGGAGACGGCGCGCGGCACCGCGTCGCTCTGCGGAATGCGAAAGCCTTCTCCCGTCGGAACGCGGGCGATGTGCTTCATGCTGACCGTCTCGCCGGCGCGAAAGAGGGTGCGGTCGAAGACCGTGTGGATCGTGAGCGGCTTCAGCCGCCAGTAGCCGACGTTCATGTTGTAGTTCCACGGCTCGATCCCCTCGCGCCAGCTCGAGAGCGTGAACGAGAGGTCGTCGCCGACACGCGCGAACGCGGCGTGGGGACACGGCGGCCAGCGCGGCGTGGGAGGCAGCTTGTCACCGGCGAGCGCCACGCCGTCGGCGTCGGTGCGGCCTTCGAAGAGCAGGGTCCCGCGACAATCGCGCACCGTGACCTGCGCATCGGCCACGGGCTTGCCGTCGCTCAGCTGCGTGACCCAGACAAGCGAGCTCTCGCGCCCGTGCTTCAGGTGCACCGCGAGGTTCGTGACCAGCACGCTGGTGGAGACGTAGAAAGGCTTGTCCTGCACGCCGTGCAGGGCGGTGCCCAGGCGCGGGCTCGCCAGCTCGACGATGTAGAAGCCCGGCTTCTTCAGCGGAATGCCGATCACCTCCATCGAGCGCCCGGCGGCGGGACGCGGGAGCGCCAGCGGCGTCGTGCGGTCGCCCGCCTCGATGGCGGAGACCTCGCCGCGCTTCTCGTTGGAGCGCTCCCACGCCGCATCGGCCTGCTTCATGAAGGCGAAGTAGCGGTTGAGGATGAACCCCTCGTCGCCCTCGAGGCGCGCGGTGCGCCCGGCGATGGGCTCGCGGAAAGCGTCGGCCACGTCGACCATGACCGCCGCAAGCTTCGGCTCCACCGCGCGCACCGTCACCGGCAGCGTCGGATCGCCCGCTTCCAGGATGCCGAATTTCGCGGGGAACTTGATGAGCGGCGGATTGCTGTCGGTTTGCACGACGAGCGGGAACGAGGCGGCGTTGCGCGGCTCCCGGCCGGAGTCGTCGCGAAAATCCTTCGGCAGCTCGACGGTGAACTTGGTGTTCTCCGGAAACGGTCCGGCGAATCGGATCGAGCCCACCGTCTTGACGTTGTCGTCGAGGGTGGCGGTGCGCACGCCCGCCTTCCCCCACACGAGGCGGATCGCGGCAGCCTGCTCGCGCGGAACCGGCGCGCTGAAGTCGAGCGTCATCGGCGTGGCGGGCAGGCACTGCGCGTCCTTGTTCACCTTCTGGCAGCGGAAGGTCACCGAGAAGGCCGGGCGCACCTTGAAGGCGAGGCGTTGCGCGATCCCGCGGGGAATTCCGGTCCTCGTGCGCGCCGCCTCGCCGATGACGAGCGCGAGATCGGCTCCCGGGGGCAAGCGCCGCGCGCAGCGCAGGCCCACGATCGGGAGGTTGCGAAAACGCTTGTCCTCGATGCGAAAATCGTGGATCGCGATGGGCCGCGGTCCCTTGTAGTAGATCCGGTAGAAGCGGTACGCCTGCTGGCGGTTCGCGGCGAGAATCGCGCGCACATCCTCGGCGGGAATCGCCGTGACGGGAATTCTTTCGTTGACGCCGGCCGCCTCGCACCACGCGTCCTTGAGGCTCCCCGGATCCACGGGCGCGTCGAACACGAGGACGAACGCCTGTTCCTCGTCGATCGCGCTGGATCCTTCGTAGGGCATCGAGGCGACGACCGTCGGGCCGCCGGTATGGAAGGAGAATTCGCGCCGCCCCGAGACGGGCTTGCCCTCGGCGGACTTCAGATCGGGCAAGAGCGTGAACTTGCAGCGCTGCCCGGCGGGCAGGTCGTCGTTGAAGTCGTAGACCCAGTTCTGCGTATCGGCCCAGCGGCCGCGTCCCGCGAGCCGCTCCTTGTCGCCGTCGCATCGCACCGTGAAGGGATCGGCGAGGCGCGGATCGCCGAATTCCACCATCGGCTCGGAGAATCGAGCCGCGACCTGGCGCACGCCCTTCGATTCGCCCTGCGGCGAGAAGGCGTCCGCCTTCGGCTCGGCCCAGGCCGATGCCGTGAAGAGGAGGAGGCTTGCGAAGACTGCGGTGGTGGAGCGGCGATTCATGGGGGGCCCTTATTCTCTTGAGACGCTAGCCCGCATGTTGCAAGGTCGGTATGGAACCGCGGCGATCAATCCGGGCGGAATCCTGACGAAATGGGGACCGACCTCTTTTTCATGAGGGCGCGCGCTGGATCTTGCCCAGGACGCGCGGGCCCCCTGCGCCGGTCGCCGCGGCAACGTTGCCGGGCCTGCCGTCGATTGCCAGCTTCGCCAGCAGCGCGAAGGCTACCGCCTCCTTCGCTTCGCCGTCGAAGAACACCTCGTCAAAGCGCCGCACCGCGCGGGGCGCCAGCAACGCGCGCAGCCGCTCGATGAGCACCGGATGCCGCGCGCCCCCGCCGCTCGCGAGCATCTCGGTCACGGGCTCGGGGACGAAGCGCGCGAACGCCTCGGCGATGGCGCGCGCCGTGAGCTCGACGGCGGTGGCGACGATGTCCTCGGATGCCGCCCCGGGCCGCGCGGCGCGGCAGCGGCGGATGACGTCGACGATATAGTCGGCGTCGAAGAGCTCGCGCCCCGTGGACTTGGGCGGCGGCAGGGTGAAGTAGGGATGCGCGAGGAGCGAGTCGACGACCGCGGGGATCGCCCGGCCCTTGCGGGCGATCGCCCCGTCGCGGTCGTAGGTCATTCCCGGCAACAGCGCTTCGACGACGCCATCGGTAACGGCGACTCCCGGGCCGGTGTCGAAGGCCCTCATGCCGTCCAGCGCCCCGCCGGGCGGCACGATGGTGACGTTGCCGATGCCGCCGATGTTCTGCAGCGCGCGCCAGGCGTCGTCCGATGCGAACAGCAGCGCGTCGGCGATCGGAACCAGCGGCGCGCCCTGCCCGCCAGCGGCGACGTCGGCCACGCGGAAATCGCCCACCGTGTCGATGCCGGTGCGCTCCGCGATCACCGCCGTCTCGCCGAGCTGCCACGTCGAGTGCGGCGGATCGTGCCACATCGTGTGGCCGTGGGATCCGACGGCACGGATCTCATTGCGCGCAATCTTGGCCTTGGCGATCGCCTCGGCCGCCGCGCTTGCGAGCCACGCTCCGAGGTCGAACGCGACGCGGCAATACTCGCGCGCCGTGCCTTCGCGCATCGCGGCGCGCAGCCTTGCGCGTTGCTCCGCGCTATACGCGTGCTGCACGTGCGACAGGAGCTCAACACCATAGCGTGTCGCCGACCTCGCGGGAAATCGCGCGACCACCGCGGTGATGCCGTCGAGCGAAGTGCCCGACATGAGGCCCACGTAGGCTTGCGCGCTGGGTGCCGGGGAAGCCATCAGACCGGAGGCGGCTCATCGCGCGTGACGCGGCGGATGACTCCGCCGCCTTCTTCAAGGGCGCGTTCGGCCTCTTCGCGCCCGACCCCGAGCTTGTGCATCGCGATCGCGATCTTGACTCGACCGCCCGCGGCATCCAGGAGCTCGCGAGCGCGCTTGCGCTCGATGCCGCAGACCTCCATGAGGATGCGTTCGCTGCGATCCTTCAGTTTTTCGTTGGTCGCCTTCAAGTCGACCATGAGGTTGCCGAAGGTCTTGCCGAGCCGAATCATGGTGCCCGTCGTGATCATGTTGAGCACCATCTTCGTCGCCGTTCCCGCCTTCATGCGCGTCGACCCGGTCAACGCTTCCGGCCCGGTGATCGGCACGATCGCCACGTCGGCGAGGCGCGCCACCTCCTCGTGGGGCGGGCTGCACGCGACGATCCCGATCTTCGCGCCGCGCTTCATCGCTTCTCCGAGCGCGGCGCGGACGTAAGGCGTGGTTCCCGAGGCGGCGATGCCGATCACGAAGTCCTTCGCCCCGATGCCGCGCTGCGCGATGTCGGCCCGCGCGCCTTCCGGCTGGTCCTCGGCGCCCTCCTGCGCGCTCGTGAGCGCCGGCGCGCCGCCGGCGATGAGGCCCTGCACCATTTCCGGATCGGTGCCGAAGGTGGGCGGGCATTCGGAGGCGTCGAGGACGCCCAGCCGCCCGGAAGTGCCGGCGCCCACGTAGAAAAGCCTTCCGCCGCCGCGCAAGGTGCGCTCGGCGATGTCGATCGCGCGCGCGATCGCCTCGCGTTGCGTCGCGACGGCCTGCGCGACGGTGCGGTCCTCGGCGTTGATGAGGTCGACGATCTCGAGCGAAGTGGCGAGGTCGATCGCCGCGGTGCGCGGGTTGCGCTGCTCGGTGATGCGCGGGTCGAGCGGCTTCAAGG
>JBGOST010000246.1:0-4705 GCA_041476125.1 Usitatibacter sp.
CTTCCCGCGAGCTTCGGCTTCACCATTGCCATCACCTTCCCCATGTCCGCGGGGGACTTGGCGCCCGTGGCGGCGAGGGCATCGGCGACGATCGCGTCGATCTCGGCCTGCGGGAGTTGCTGCGGGAGGTAGGCCTCGAGGATCGAGAGCTCGAACTTCTCCTTGTCGGCCAGGTCCTGGCGCGCGCCCTTCTCGAACTGCGAGATCGAGTCCTTGCGCTGCTTGATCATCTTCTCGACCACGGAGATGACCCCGGCGTCATCGAGCGTGATGCGCTCGTCGACCTCGCGCTGCTTGACCGCCGCGAGCAACAGCCGCAACGCCGCGAGCTTCTCGGCCTCGCGAGCCTTCATCGCGGTCTTCATGTCTTCGTTGAGCTTTTCACGTAGCGCCATTGGTTGCTCCTGGGAGAACCGGGGACAGACCCCTTGTTCCTCGAGATGGAACAAGCGGTCTGTCCCCAAAAAGACTGCGGCGAGCGGGGCTTCAAGGCCCGGCTCGCCGCGGATATTCGGTTGCCGGCTCGCGCAGGCGAGGCGCGGACTCTAGTAGAGCTTCGGCGGAAGCATCTGCGCGCGCATGCGCTTGTAACGGCGCTTCACCGCGGCGGCGTGCTTGCGCTTGCGCTCGGCGGTGGGCTTTTCGTAGAACTCGCGCGCGCGCAGTTCGGTGAGGAGCCCGGTCTTTTCCACCGCGCGCTTGAAGCGGCGCAGCGCGACATCGAATGGCTCGTTTTCCTTGACTCGGACAATGGGCATGGGGGGACGCGGGTTATGTTGCTGGAAAACCACGCATAATATCAGGATTTTGCGTCTCGGGGAAGGGTTTGGCCCCTCTGCGCACCGGATTTCCTCTTGCTCATCCTCGGTATCGAAACTTCCTGCGACGAGACCGGTGTCGCCCTCTACGACACGCGTGACGGCCTGCTCGGAGATGCGCTGTATTCCCAGGTGGAGCTGCACGCGCTCTATGGAGGCGTCGTTCCCGAGCTCGCTTCGCGCGATCACGTGCGCAGGGTCCTGCCGCTCGCCGCCGGCGTGCTGGAAAGCGCCCGGCGCCGCATCGAGGATGTGGACCTCATCGCCTATACCCAGGGCCCGGGGCTCGGCGGCGCGCTCCTGGTCGGGGCCTCGGTAGCCGCCGGATTGGGGCTTGCGCTCGGCAAGCCGGTGGTCGGCATCCATCATCTCGAAGGCCATCTGCTGTCCGCGCTTCTTTCCGAGCCGCGGCCCGAGTTTCCCTTCATCGCGCTGCTGGTTTCCGGAGGCCACACGCAGCTCATGCGCGTCGATGACGTGGGGCGCTATTCGATGCTCGGGGAAACGCAGGACGACGCCGCGGGGGAGGCTTTCGACAAGACCGCCACATTGCTCGGCCTGGGATACCCCGGCGGCCCGGCGCTCGCGAAGCTCGCCGAGCGCGGCGATTCGCGACGCTTCGCGTTTCCGCGGCCGATGATCGCGAGCGGCGACCTGCGCTTCAGCTTCAGCGGGCTGAAGACCGCGGTGCTCACCCGCATCCGCGCCCTCGGAGCCCTTGACGAAACCACGCGCGCGGACCTGGCGGCGTCCTTCCAGGCCGCCATCGTCGACGTGTTGGTGGCCAAGTGCGCCTCTGCCCTGGACCAGGAAGCGTTGCAACGACTCGTGGTGGCCGGGGGCGTCGGGGCAAATTCCGAGCTGCGCCAGCGCCTCGTCGCCGAGGCCACCCGGCGCGGCGCACGGGTGTATTTTCCGCCGCTGCGCCTATGCACCGACAACGGCGCGATGATCGCCTTCGCCGCGGCGCTCAAGCATCCCCGGGGAATCGCGGAAGGACAATCGGCCTTCCCGGTGTTTCCGCGTTGGGACCTGGCCGAAGCCGCCGCGCCGATCGCCTAGTCGACGCCGCGACGGTAGGCCTGCTCGGCCGCCGAGACCTCTTCCTCGGCCTGGCGCACGGCCTCTTCGAGTTTCTGCTGGCGCTCCCGGTACGCTTCGTTGGGGATCACCGTCGCGCAGACGAGCGTGCTCTTGCCATCGGTGCCCGTCACCACCCTGCAATTGGACTTGGGCGCGGAGCCGTGCATCGCGCCCGCGCCGGGCAGCGGCATGCCCTTTTCGACGCGCTGCTGGATGACCTGGCGCTCGTCGTCCAGCGGCGCGGAGTCCTCGGCCAGGTGCGCCCTCGCAAGCTCGAGCCTGGCGCGCGCCTTGGCGAGGTCGGCTTCGAGCTTGTCGCGCACCTCGCGGCGCTTTTCAGCGACATCCTGCTGCGGCGCCGCCTTCTTGGCGCAGGCATCGGAGCGAGGAGCGGGAGCGGATGGCGTGGGCGGAGTATCGATCTCGACGCGGGTGACCTCGCCCGGGAAATTCTTCGGCGGGCGATCTCCGTACTGCGTCTTGCCATCCTTGTCGACCCACTTGTAGAACGCATCGGGAAAGACCGCCGTGGGGGCGGCGATGATCGCGGCCAGCGCAAGACCGAAGGCCGCGCGCCTCAAGGCCGAAACGGCGATCGACGGATCAGCGCCCTTGCGCACGGCGAAGCGCCTCCTCGGCATCCTTCACCTGGAGCTCGAGACGTTCGAGGCGCTTCTGGTAGTCCTCGGAAAAGACCGGCCGCGACCCGCCACCGGCCTTGCCGAGCCACATGACTTCGCCTTCCTTGGGATTGTCGCGCGCATCCGCGAGCGCGTTCTTCGCCGCCTCGAGGCGCTCGCGAGCGGCCTCGGGATCCAGGACCTCTTTCGCTTTGGCGCCTTCCGCTTTCTTCCCCTTCGCGCCCTCGCGCGCCGGCTCCCCGCTCACCTTGTCGGCGGTCGGCTTCGGCATCGTCATGGTGTTCGCATTGGGATCGATGTCGATGCGAATGACCTGCCCGTCGAAGGACTTCGGTGCGGTCTCCGAATAGGTGACCTTGCCGTTCTTGTCGATCAGCTTGTAGAGCGTCTGGGCCGCCGCCGGAATGCAAAACCCCAGGGCGACAACGGCGCCGATCGCGAATTGCTGCTTCAGGTTCGAGCTCATCGTTTCTCCTACGCGGCCGCGCGATGCGAGCCGCAGACCCGGCAGTGGGGATCGCGCGCGAGCCGCACTTCGTGCCAGCGGCTGGCGAGCGCATCGAACAACAGCAGGCGGCCGGCGAGCGTCTCGCCGATTCCCGCGACGAGTTTGACCGCCTCGAGCGCCTGGAAGGCCCCGATGATCCCCACCAGCGGGGCGAAAACGCCCATCACCGCGCAGCGCTCCTCCACGGCCTCCGCGTCCTCCGCGAAAAGGCAGTGATAGCACGGGGCATCGTCGCGACGCAGGTCGAAGACCGCGACCTGGCCGTCGAAGCGGATGCCGGCGCCCGAGACGAGCGGCCGCCTCGCCGCCACGCATGCCCGGTTCAACGCGTGACGCGTCGAAAAGTTGTCGGAGCAATCGAGGACCACGTCGGCGGTGCGCGCGAGGGCGGCGAGCCGCTCGGCGCCGGCGCGCTCCTCGAGGGGCTCGATGCGGATATCGGGGTTGATTCGCGCGAGGGTCTCGGCCGCGGATGCGGCCTTGGGCTTGCCGATGGAGTCGACGCGATGCACGACCTGGCGCTGCAGGTTGGTCAGATCGACGCGATCGCCGTCGACCACCGTGATGCGCCCGATGCCGCTCGATGCGAGGTAGAGAAGGGCGGCCGAGCCCAGGCCGCCCGCGCCGACGACGAGCGCGTGCGCAGCAAGGAGGCGCTCCTGCGCCTCCTCGCCAAACTCGTTCAACAACAGGTGACGGCTATACCTGAGGCGCTGGCGGTCGTCCATCGCACGCGCGTGGGCCGACCTCGACGCCCGCGGTTACTTCACTACGGCCGCGGCTGCGGTCGTGGTGAGCGGAAGCCCTTTCAGGTGGTTCAACGCGGCGGCGAGCTGCAGGTCTTCCTTCTTCGCGTTGGGCTCCTTCTTGGCGTCTTCCTTGGAATCCGTCCTGACCGCGCTCTTCGCCGTGACGGTGGCCGACTGGCCCGCTGCCGGACCGGCGATGATCTTGTCGGTGGGCTTGGCGCCCTTGGGTGCCGCTTGCGCCGTGCTCTTGTCGTCCTCGACCGAAAGGTGGTGCTGCAGGTCGGCTTCGCGGAGCAGCACGCGCGCCTCGGGGGCGTCCTCCACCACGATGTCGGGCGAGATCCCTTTGGCCTGGATGGAGCGCCCGCCCGGCGTGTAGTAGCGCGCCGTGGTGAGCTTCACCGCCTGGTTGTTGGGCAGCGGCAGGATGGTCTGCACCGAGCCCTTGCCGAAGGTCTGCGTGCCGACGATGGTGGCGCGGTGATGGTCCTGCAGCGCTCCGGCGACGATCTCGGAAGCCGACGCCGAGGCGCCGTTCACGATCACGACCATCGGCACCGTCTTCACGGCCGCGGGGAGCTTGGAGAGGAAATCCTCCTTGAAGGCGCCGCGAACGTAGTTTTCCTTCGTCGCGGTGAGGCGCATCTTCGCGTCTTCGGTGCGGCCGTCGGTGTACACGACGAGCGCGTTCTTCGGCAGGAACGCCGAGGAGACCGCGACGGCGGAATTGAGCAGGCCGCCCGGATTCAGGCGCAGGTCGAGGACCAGGCCCTTCAACTCGCCGTTGGATTGCTTGTAGAGGTCGTTCAGCGCGACGACGAGGTTCTCGCCGGTGTGCTCCTGGAATTGGGTGATGCGGATCAACCCGTAGCCGGGCTCGAGCATCCTCGACTTCACGCTCTTCAC
>JBGOST010000247.1:0-4702 GCA_041476125.1 Usitatibacter sp.
CGTCTTGCGCGGATCGATCACGATCGTCTTCAGGTCGGGTCGGGTGGCTTTCGCATCGACGATGCGGCGGAACGCGACAGGGTGGGCGAACGCCGTGTTCGATCCGGCGATGAGGATCAGGTCCGCGTGGTCGATGTCTTCATAGCAGGCCGGCGGCGCATCGGCCCCCAGGGTCAGCTTGTAGCCGGCCACCGCCGAGGACATGCACAGCCGTGAATTGGTGTCGACGTTCGCGGTCCCGATCAGCCCCTTCGCGAGCTTGTTGAAGACGTAATAGTCCTCGGTGAGCAGCTGGCCCGAGATGTAGAAGGCGACCGAGTCGGGACCGTGCCTGGCGATGGTCTCGGCGAAGCGCGCGGCGAGGTGGTCCATCGCGTGGCCCCACGAGACGCGCGAGCGCGGCGTGTCGCGGGATAGGCGCATCTCGGGATATCGCGCGCGCCCCGCCATCGCGGCGGGGGCCATGGTGAGGTGCAGCGTCGAGCCCTTCGTGCACAGCTTGCCGCGGCTCGAGGGATGGTCGGGATCGCCGGCGACGCCGACGATGCGTTCATTCTCGGATTGGATCACCACGCCGCACCCGGTGCCGCAGTAGCAGCAAGTGGAGCGGGTCTGCGTCACGGCTGAAGCTCGACGACGCCTTCGACGACCTCGACGGCGAACCTCTCCACGCATCCCTCGTCGGGCGCGGCCGCGCTGCCCGAATTCAGGTCGATGCACCAGTTGTGCAGCGGGCACGCCACGCTCTCGCCGAATACGATCCCCTGCGAGAGCGGCCCGCCCTTGTGGGGGCAGCGGTCGCGCAGCGCGAAGACCTTGTCGGCGGCGCTGCGGAAGATGGCGATGGTCTTGCCGTCGGTGTGCTGGTAGCGGCGCGCGCCGAGGCGTGGAATGTCCTCGAGCTTGCAGAT
This sequence comes from Usitatibacter sp., assembly GCA_041476125.1. Taxonomy (GTDB): domain Bacteria; phylum Pseudomonadota; class Gammaproteobacteria; order Burkholderiales; family Usitatibacteraceae; genus Usitatibacter. Next base: position 912 of record JBGOST010000247.1, read on the forward strand.
GCGCACGCGCTTCATGCGCGTACGGCCTCGAACTGTCGCAGGTCGATTCCCGCCTTGGCCGGATCGTGCCACGGGTCGGGCTCGCCATCGAGCGCGAACTGCAGGCGCTCCCACAAGTCCCTGCGCTCCCCGGCATCGTCGAGCACGCGCTTCTTCACGTGGTCCAAGCCCACCCGCGCTACGAAATGCACGGTGCGCTCGAGGTAGAAGCCTTCCTCGCGGTAGAGCTGCAGGAAGGCGCCGGCGTACTCGAGCACTTCCTCGTGGGTGGCCACCTTGCACAGGAACTGCGCGACCTCGGTCTTGATGCCGCCGTTGCCCGCGACGTAGATCTCCCACCCTGAATCGACGCCGATCACGCCCACGTCCTTGATGCCCGACTCGGCGCAGTTGCGCGGGCAGCCCGACACTGCGAGCTTCACCTTGTGCGGCGCGTACATGCGCCAGAGCGCCTGCTCCAGCTCCCGGCCCATGCGCGTCGAATCCTGCGTGCCGAAGCGGCACCACTCGGATCCGACGCACGTCTTCACGGTGCGCAGGGCTTTCGCGTACGCGTGCCCCGACGGCATGTCGAGGTCCTTCCATACCGCGGGCAGGTCCTCCTTCTTCACGCCGAGGAGGTCGATGCGCTGCCCGCCCGTAACCTTCACCGTCGGGATCGCGTACTTGTCGACGACATCGGCGATGCGGCGCAGCTCGGCGGCGTTGGTCTCGCCGCCCCACATGCGCGGCACCACCGAGTAGGTGCCGTCCTTCTGGATGTTGGCGTGCGAGCGCTCGTTGATGAAGCGCGACTGGGGATCGTCCTTCGCGCGGTGCGGCCAGGTCGACAGCAGGTAATAGTTGATCGCCGGCCGGCACGTGGCGCAGCCATCGGGCGAGCGCCACTCGAGGAAGTCGCGCACGGAGGCGATCGAAAGGAGCTGGTGCTCGCGAATTGCGTCGCGCACCTCCTGGTGCGTGCGGTCGGTGCACGCGCACACGGCCTTCCTCTTCGGCGCGGTCGAATAGTCGCCGCCGGCGGTGAACATCAGGATCTGCTCGACCAGCCCGGTGCACGATCCGCACGAGCTCGACGCCTTGGTGTGCTTGCGCACCTCCTCCAGCGTGAAGAGGCCCTTGTCCTTGATCGCCTTCACGATCGCGCCCTTGCACACGCCGTTGCAACCGCAGACCTCGGCCTCGGCGGCCATCCCCGCGGCCTTGTTCTGCCCCAGGTGTCCCGCGTCTCCCAGGCTCGATTCGCCGAACATGAGCTTGTCGCGGATCCCGGCGACGCTGCGGCCTTCGCGCAGCAGCTTGAAATACCACGCGCCATCGACGGTGTCGCCATACATCACCGCGCCGACAAGCTTGTCGTCCTTGATGACGAGCTTCTTGTAGACGCCCGCACCGGGATCGGCGAGCACGATGTCCTCGGTGCCTTCGCCGCCGGTGAAATCGCCCGCGGAGAAGAGGTCGACGCCGGTCACTTTCAGCTTCGTCGACGGGACCGAGCCCGCGTAGCGGCCGATGCCGTAGTGGGCGAGGTGGTTGGCGCACACCTTCGCCATCTCGAAGAGTGGGGCGACCAGACCGTACGCGGTGCCGCGGTGGCTCACGCATTCGCCCACGGCGTAGACGCGCGGATCGAATGTCTGCATGGTGTCGTTCACGACGATGCCGCGGTTGCAATGCAGCCCCGCGGACTGCGCGAGCTCCGTGTTGGGCCGGATGCCGACCGCCATGACCACGAGCTGCGCGGGAATCTCTTCGCCGGATTTGAGCCGAACCGCCTTTACCCTTGCATCGCCCAGCAAACTCTCCGTGTGTGCTTCAAGTCGAAAGTTCAGGCCTTTCGCCTCGAGCGTCTTCTGCAGCAATCGCGCGGCGGTCCTGTCGAGCTGCCGTTCCATGAGCCACGGCATGAGGTGCACGACGGTCACGTTCATGCCGCGCAGCTTGAGGCCGTTCGCCGCCTCGAGGCCGAGCAGGCCGCCGCCGATCACCACGGCGTCGCGATAGTGGCCGGCGGCCTCGATCATCCTCGGCGTGTCGTGGATGTCGCGATAGGTGAGCACGCCGTCGAGGTCGACGCCGGGGATCGGCAGGATGAAAGGGTTCGATCCCGTGGCGAGAAGCAACCGGTCATAGCGCTCGCGCGTGCCGTCGTCGGCAACGACCTCGCGCGCGACGCGATCGATCTTCCGCACCTTCTTGCCCAGGTGCAGACGGATGCCGTTGGCGCGGTACCAATCCACGGAATTCAGGACGATGTCCTGCAGTGTCTGCTCGCCTGCTAGCACCGGCGAGAGGAGAATCCGGTTGTAGTTGGGGTGCGGCTCGGCGCCGAACACGGTGATCTCGTAGAGATCGGGCGAGAGCTTGAGCAGCTCCTCCACGGCGCGCACCCCGGCCATGCCGTTGCCGACGACCACGAGCTTGGGACGGACCCCGGTGTTCGCTCCTTCCTGGTTTGGGGTCCGTCCCGGGTTTTTGCCGCCATCCATCTACGCCGCCATCCGCGCCTGCCGCGTGTACAGGAACTCCAGCACCTCGCGGCGGCAATCGATGTAGCGCGGATGGGTGGCGAGCTCGAGCCGCATGCGCGGCCGCGCGAGGTCGACCGCGAGGATCGCGCCGATCGTGGCGGCCGGCCCGTTGGTCATCATCACGATGCGGTCCGACAGCAGCACCGCCTCGTCGACGTCGTGCGTGACCATCACCACCGTCGAAGCGGTCTTGGCGACGATCGCCATGAGCTCGTCCTGCAGGTGCGCGCGGGTGAGCGCGTCGAGGGCGCCGAACGGCTCGTCCAGGAGCAGCACCTTCGGCTCCATCGCAAGCGCGCGCGCGATCCCGACGCGCTGCTTCATGCCGCCGGAGATCTCCTCGGGATACTTGGCGGCGGCGGACGAGAGGCCCACGAGCGCGAGGGCGGCGCGGGTGCGCTCGGCGAGCTGCGCCTTCGTCTCCTTCTCGCCGAAAACGCGCTCCACCGCGAGATGGACGTTTCCGGCGCACGTGAGCCACGGAAGAAGCGAGTGGTTCTGGAACACGACGCCGCGCTCCGGCCCCGGCCCCGCGATCTCCTTGTTGTTGAGGAAGAGCAATCCCGAGGTGGGCCTGAGCAGCCCCGCGACGAGGTTCAGGAGCGTGGACTTGCCGCAGCCGGAGTGCCCGATGAGGCTCACGAACTCGCCACGCTTCACGATGAGCGAGATGTCGCGCAGCGCCTCGAAGCGCGTGCCGCGCGTGTCGAACACCATGCCGACCTCCTCGACCTGCACGCATTTTTCCATCAGGCGCCGACTCCATGGCTGAAGCGTTTCGCGACGAAGATGAGCGCCTGCTCGAGGGCGAGGCCCACCATGCCGATGACGAAGATCGCGATGAGGATGTGGTCGACCTTCAGGTTGTTCCACTCGTCCCAGACCCAGAAACCGATGCCGACGCCGCCGGTTAGCATCTCGGCGGCGACGATGACGAGCCATGCCACGCCGATGGAAAGGCGTACGCCCGTCAGCATGTAAGGCAGCACCGCGGGAAAGAGGATGCGGGTGAAGACCTTCCACTCGGAGAGGTTCAGCACGCGCGCGACGTTAAGATAGTCGCTCGGGATCTGGCGCACGCCCACCGCGGTGTTCACGATCATCGGCCACAGCGAGCAGACGAAGATCACGTAGATCGACGCGGGGTTGGCCGCCTTGAAGAGCAGCAGGCCGATCGGCAGCCACGCGAGCGGGCTCACGGGCTTGAGCAGCGCGACGATCGGCGCGGCCATGTCGGAGAGGAAGCGGAAGCGCCCGATC
>JBGOST010000248.1:0-4700 GCA_041476125.1 Usitatibacter sp.
CGAAGGCGAAACGCATGATGCGATCGCATCCCTTGCGCGAAAACACCGAGAGCTGGGTGGCGAATTCCTGGTCCGTTCCGGAATACATGCGCCCGCCGAGCGACGAGTATTCGCCCTCGTTGTTCTCGCGCACCACCCAGAAGTCGATGTCGCCGGGCTTGCGGTTGGCGAGCGGGGACGGCACGCCGGGCATGAGGCGCACCGGGCGCAGGTTCACGTAGAGGTGGAATTCGCGGCGGATCGGGATGAGGAGCCCCCACAGCGAGACATGGTCGGGCACGCCGGGAAAGCCGACCGCGCCGAGGAAGATCGAGTCGTGGTTGCGGATCGAGGCGAGCCCGTCCTCGGGCATCATGCGGCCGTGCTTCGCGTAGTAGTCGCAGCTCCACGGCTTCTCGTCCCATTGCAGCGCGAAGCCGAACTTGCGCCCCGCGGCCTCGAGCGCGCGCTGGCCCTCGGGCAGGACTTCCTTGCCGATGCCGTCGCCGGCGATGACCGCGATGCGATGCGCGGGGACGGACCCCGGTTTACGCGCTTGGGGTCCGTCCCCGGTGTTTGCATTCATGTGAAGAATCTTTCCAGGTCGCCCGCGACGAGGTTGGGAACCTCCTCGGGCAGGTAGTGGCCGGCGGGCAGCGCGTGGCCGCGAACATCATCGGCCACGCGGCGCCATTCGTCGAGGGGCTTGAAGCAGCGCTCGATCACCCCGTGCGCGCCCCACAGAGCCAAGAGCGGGCAGCGCACTTTCCGTCCCGCCTCGCGGTCCGCGCGGTCGTGCTCGAGGTCGATCGACGCCGCGGCGCGATAGTCCTCGCAGCTCGCGTGGATCGCCCCCGAGGTGAAGCAGCGCTCGTACTCGGCCCAGGCTTCGGGCGCGAACACGTTGCGCTCGAGGCTCTCGGCCATCTTCGCGCGCAGGTAGCGCCTCGGGTCGGATTCGATCATGCGCTCGGGAATGTGCGCGGGAAGGATGAGGAAGAACCAGTGCCAGTAGGCGCGCGCGAAGGCCTCGTCGGTCTGCTCGTACATCGCGAGCGTGGGCGCGATGTCGAGGACCGCGACCTTCATCACCTGCGCGGGGTGGTCCACGGCGAGGCGGTGGGCCACGCGCGCTCCCCGGTCGTGCCCGGCGAGGAAGAAGCGCTCGTGGCCGAGCGCTCGCATCGCCTGCACCTGGTCGCGCGCCATCTCGCGCTTCGAATACGCGGTGTGCTCGGGGCTGCCCGGCGGCTTGCCGGAGTCCCCGTAGCCGCGCAGGTCGGTGGCGACGACGTTGAAGCGCTCGGCCAGCCCCGGCGCCACCTTGTGCCAGATCGCATGCGTCTGCGGATAGCCGTGCAGCAGCAGGAGCGCCGGCGCCTCGCGCCCGGGCCCGACGACGGCGTGGATGTCGGCGCCGTCGGTCTTGACGAGCTCGCGGCGAAATCCTGGGAAGAGGTTGCTCATCGAGGCGCCCATGGTAATGCGGTGCCCGGGTCGGCGGGGGGTGCGGCTGCGGGGCTCATTGCCGGGGGTCCGGAGATTTGGGAAGCTTGAATCCGAAGGGTAGTATGCAACGTAGTCGAAGAAGAGCCCGGAGGCGACCGGGCGGCCAGCGTTAGGGGGATTTCCATGGGTTTGCGCCTCAAGTTCAACATCGTGCTCCTGCTCGTTTTCGGCGCGGGGATCGCGGTATCGGCGTGGGTTTCGTACGAGCTGCTGCAGCGCAACGCCAAGCAGGAGGTTTTGCGCAACGCGGGCCTCATGATGGAGGCCGCGCTTTCGATTCGCGGCTACACGGTCTCCCAGGTGAAGCCGCACCTGGACGCGCAGCTCGCCGAGACGTTCCTGCCGCAAAGCGTGCCGGCCTACGCGGCGAGCGAGACCTTCAAGTCGCTGCGCAAGAAATATCCGGACTACAGCTACAAGGAAGCCACGCTCAACCCGACCAATCCGAGCAATCGGGCGGTCGAATGGGAAACGGACGTCGTGAACGCCTTCCGCAACCAGACGGGCCTCGGCGAATACAGCGGCGAGCGCCTGACCGCCACCGGTCCGATGCTCTACCTCGCGCGTCCGATCCAGGTCAAGGACCCGGCGTGCCTCGCCTGCCACAGCGTGCCGTCGGCCGCGCCCGCCTCGATGGTCAAGCTCTACGGCGAGAGCAACGGCTTCGGGTGGAAGTACATGGAAGTGATCGGCGCGCAAGTGGTGTCGGTGCCGATGTCGCTGCCGATCAAGAACGCCAACGACGCCTTCATGGTGTTCATGGGGTCTCTCGCCGCGATATTCGCGGTGACTTTCCTGGTGCTGAACCTGATGCTCTCGGTGATGATCATCCGCCCGATCCGCAACATGTCGGCCGCCGCGGACAAGATATCGACGGGCGATTTCGACGTTCCCGAGTTCGCGAAGACCGGCAAGGACGAGATCAGCAAGCTGGCCACTTCGTTCAACCGCATGCGCCGCAGCCTGCAGAAGGCGCTCAAGCTGATCGAGCGCTAGCGCCGAAGCCGCCAGACGAGTGGCCCAGATCCCCGCAGCAATAGGCAAGTACCGCATCGCGCGCGCCCTCGGCAAGGGCGCGATGGGCGTGGTGTACGAGGGGTTCGATCCCGTCATCGAGCGGCGGGTGGCGATCAAGACCATCCTCGCCGAATACCTCGAAGCCGCGGAGATGGAAGAGGCGATCGCGCGCTTCAAGCGCGAGGCGCAGGCCGCCGGGCGGCTGCAGCATCCGGGCATCGTCGCGGTCTACGAGTACGGCCAGGACGGCGACATGGCGTTCATCGTCATGGAGTACGTCGACGGCAAGGAGCTCAAGCGCATGCTCGCCGACGGCAAGCGCCTGGAGCCCATCGACGTCTTCGAGATCATGAAGCAGCTGCTCGCCGCCCTCGACTATTCGCACAAGCAGGGCGTGGTGCATCGCGACATCAAGCCCGCCAACCTGATGATCCTGCCGGGGCCGAAGGTGAAGGTCATGGACTTCGGCATCGCGCGCCTCGAGTCCTCTTCCCTCACCCAGGCGGGCACCGTGGTGGGCACGCCGACGCACATGTCCCCGGAGCAGCTGATGGGCCTTCCCGCCGACGGCAGGGCCGACCTCTGGTCCTCGGGCGTGATCCTCTACGAGCTGCTCACCGGGGTGAGCCCCTTCCTCGCCGAGACTCCGGCCACCGTGATGCACAACGTGCTGCAACGCGATCCGGCGAAGCCCTCGACGCTCAACCCGGCGCTGCCCGCGGGATTCGACGCCGTCGTCGCCCGCGCGCTCGCCAAGAAGGTCGACGAGCGTTTCCAGACCGCGCGCGAATTCCAGTCGGCGCTGATCCAGGCGCTGCAGGGCAAGGCCGTCTCGGGCACCTCGATGCGCGGCGCCGGGGTCGATCGCACGCTGTCGCACGCCGATGCGGCGCGCCAGGCGAGCGCGATGAAGCGCGCCCCCGCGCTGGCCCTTTCTGCCGAAGCCCTCGCCGAGATCGAGAGCTCGCTCTCGCGCCACGTCGGGCCGCTCGCCAAGGTGCTGGTGAGGCAGAGCCAGGGAGAAGCCACGAGCATCGAGGATTTCTTCCGCGCGCTCGCCGACAACATCCCCGACGAGGAGGAACAGGTCGCCTTCATGAAGAAGATCGCGAAGGTGAAGGCCGCCGCCGCCGGCGCGAGCGCCACGCAGCCCGCCGCCACGCGCGCGCCGAAGGCCGAAGCGCCGAAGCCGCGCTCGGCGTTCACGCCGGAAGCCCTCGCCGCGGCCGAGAAGAGCCTCGCCAGCTACGTCGGGCCGCTCGCGCGCGTCCTCATCAAGGAGGCCGCGGGACAGTCGGGAAACCTGAGGGAGCTCTACGCCCAGCTCGCCGCCCACATCGACTCGGACGAGGAGCGCCGGGCCTTCCTCGCCACGCTGCCGCGCTAGCCCTTCCTTTCCCCAAGAAGAAGCAATGACCACCATCGTCGTCGTCCGCAAGGAGCGCTCCGCGGTCATTGCCGCCGATTCGCTCACCACTTTCGGGACCACGCGCCTGGCGCCGGCGTACGATCGCCACCCGCACAAGGTCGCCTCGTACGGCGATTCCTTCCTCGGCGTGGCCGGGAGTGCGGCGCACCAGCTCGTGCTCGAGAACCTCCTCGCGCGCACGCCCGGCCTGGATTTCCACGGCAAGGCGGCGATCTACGACACGTTCCGCAAGCTGCATCCGATCCTCAAGGACGAGGCGTTCCTCAACCCGAAGGAAGAGGAGGACGACCCCTACGAGTCGAGCCAGATGACGGTGATGATCGTCAATCCCCTGGGCATCTTCGCGGTGTATTCGATGCGCGAAGTGTTCGAGTTCGAGCGCTTCTGGGCGATCGGCTCGGGCCGCGACTTCGCGTTGGGCGCGATGTACACGCTCTACGACGAGACCCGCAGCGCGGCGACGATCGCCAAGGCCGGCGTGATGGCGGGCGCGGAGTTCGACACGGGGACTTCCACCCCGATCACGCTGAACGAGGTCACGCTGGCGTAATGGAACCCGGCGTGCGGCTGGACAAGTGGCTGTGGGCCGCGCGGTTCTTCAAGACGCGCGCGCTCGCGGTCCAGGCGATCGAGGGCGGCCGCGTGTCGCTGAACGGCGAGCGCTCCAAGCCCGCCAAGCCGGTGAGGGTCGGCGACCGGATCGCGGTGCGCCGTCCGCCCTTCGAGCACCTCGTCGTCGTCAAGGCGCTCTCCGAGAAGCGCGGAG
>JBGOST010000249.1:0-4699 GCA_041476125.1 Usitatibacter sp.
CGGCGCAAACCGGGCTGCGCCGCGACCCCGCGGATGAGGCGTTCCTCTTACCGCGCATCGCGAAAGCGCGCAAGGCGATGGGCGCGTCGTTCAACCAGGCCGAGAACCGCGGGCGCGCGCTTTCCTACGCGGAAGCGCTGATCGAAGCGCGCAGCTAGGGGCTGACCACGTCGTCGTTGATGACGATGGGATCGAGGACGGCGCAATCCCTCCCGTCCCGCCTCACCCTGATGCCGTAAGGGAATTTTCCCGGCGTCGTGTTCGCGTCCTGCCACACGAACTGGTCGGCGCTGTGCTTGGCCGATCCGAACTGCTTGGTCAGGTCCTTTTCCTTGAAGAACACACCTTCCGGGGCGAACGAAAAACCTGCGGGGGCGCGAAGCGTCCATACGATGGCGACATCCCGCAGCTTGGGGGACACTCTCAGCGTGTACGGGTACGGCGTGATGCCGCCGGCGGCGCATGCAGTCACCGTGACGGTCACCCTGCACTTGTCCCTCTCGTGGCATTTGTAGGTCGGGCCTTCGGACTGGAACGCGCTCTTGGTTGGGGCGCTCGCGGTTTGGGCGCCCTTGGTATCGGGCTCGCGGGGAAAGAGGGAGCAGCCGACAAGGGCAACGAGCGGGATGAGCGAATACAGTGCGCGGTTTTTCATCTGGATCTCCCTTATTGATTGGTTTTAGGGCGGCTCTATGTTAATCCAGACGCATTCGAGCGGCATTACCAGCGCCCGAGGCGGTCGAGCGCGAAGAAGCGCAGGTCCAGCACGCTCCTGCCGTCGAGCACCATCTGCGCCAGCGCCTCTCCCACCGCGGCCGAGTGCTTGAAGCCATGGCCCGAGCAGGGCGAGGCGATGATCACATTGGGCATGCGCGGATGGCGGTCGATCACGAAATGGAAATCCGGCGTCGACGTGTACAGGCACGCGACCGCCTTGAGGCACCTCGCGTCCAGCTCCGGCAAGTAGGGCGCGACGAGATTCACGTACATGTCGCGAATCTCCGCTTGCGAGACCTGGCGCGCCGCCGTGTCTGCGGTGGTGGTCTCGACGTACTGCTCGGTGGCGACCTTGGCGCCTCCCTCGGGCCCGTCGATCGCCGGGAATCCGTAGATCACGTGGTTGCGGTCCTGCAGCTCCCAGATCCACACCGGGAACTCGCCGGGCGCGTAGCGCTGCGGCGGCGCATCGACCGCGAACCAATAGAGGACCTGGCGCGTGACCGTGAAGTATTGCGCGAGGTCGGCATCCAGAAGCCCGGGCAGCCACGCGCCGGCGCACAGGATCAATTGGCGCGCCTCGTATTGCCCGCGGGTGGTGCGCACCGAAACCGCGCCCGGGGCATGGGAAATCGCCTCGACCGTCTCGTCGAGCTGCAGCTGCGCCCCGAGCTGCTTGGCGAGCGCCAACTGCGCGCGAATGCAAGCCTCCGGCCGCAGGAATCCCGCGCCCGGCTCGTAGTAGCCGACCTCGTTGTCGGCCACGTTGAATTGCGGAAACATCTCGCGGATCTGGTAGGCGTCGAGCAGCTCGTGCTCGATGCCGAGGTTGCGCGCCGCCGCGAGCGTGTTCTCGAAGAAATTCCTCACGTGGGTTTCGGCCTTGCGCGCGGGGCTGGAGATCCAGAGGCCGCCGGTGACGGTGAGGAGCGAGCTTCCCGTCAGCGCCTCGATGTCGCGCCAGATCTGGTTGGAGCGCGCGACGAGAGGGGTGTACTGCTCGCCCTCGCCGATGGCGCGGCGCGTGATGCGCGAGTCGCCGTGCGAAGAGCCGAGCGCGTGGGGCGGCGAATGGCGGTCGATTCCGAGCACGGTGGCCCCGCGCTTCGCAAGCTGGTAGGCCGCGGCGCTGCCGACCGCGCCCAGCCCCACGACGATGGCGTCAATCAATCGGCTTTGGCACCGCTATCCCGGGCGACCTTGGACCACTTCGCGATCTCGGACTTCACGAACGCGGCGAACTGCTCGCGGGAATCCCCGACGGGAGTGAATGCGAGCTGGGCGAAGCGCTCCTTCACCGCGGGATCCTGGAGCATCTTGCGGATCTCCGCGTTCAGCTTGTCGAGGATGGGCCTGGGTGTTCCGGCGGGCGCGGCAAGGCCGATCCAGCCCACCGATTCGAACCCCGGGTAGCCCTGCTCGGCGATGGTCGGGATGTCGGGCAGGAACGGGGAGCGCTGCGGGATCGCCACGCCGATCGCGCGCAGCCTGCCGGCCTTCACCTGCGCGAGCACGCCGGGCACCGTGTCCGACATCAGCGGAACGTTGCCGCCGATGATCTGGGTCTGCGCATCGGAGCTGCCCTTGAAGGGAATGTGGTTGAGCTTCATGCCCGTCGCCATCTGCAGCGCTTCCATCGTGAGGTGGCTGGTCGAGCCGTTGCCGAGCGAGGCGTAGGCGATCTCGCCGGGCTTCGCCTTCGCGGCGGCGACCAGATCCTTCACGCTCCTGTACGGGGTCTGCGCGCCGACCACGATCGCCTGCGGCGTGAAGACGATGTTGCCGATGAGCTCGAAATCCTTCAGCGGGTCGTAGGGCAGCTTCGCGTAGATGCCGGGATTGATGCCGAACGGGCCGCTGCCCGCGGCGACGAGCGTGTAGCCGTCGGGCGGCGCGTCCTTCGCCGCCGCCGTGCCCACGCTTCCGCCCGCCCCCGGCTTGTTCTCGACGATGAACGCCTGCCCCATCGATCTTCCGAACTGCTCCGCGACCACGCGCGCGAGGATGTCGGTGGCGGAGCCCGCCGTGAAGGCGACGATGATCTTCACCGGCTTCGCCGGATAGGCTTGCGACAATGCCGCGCCCGAAAAGGCGAGCAGAAAAGCCGCGACGCAAAAACGAACTCGATGCATTTCCAATCCTCCGGTCAAAATCCGTAAAGCTTCGCCGGATTGTCCACCAGAATCATCTCCCGCGTCTCCTCCGCGATCGCCCATTCCTGGATGAAATCGAAGAGCGCCGCATCGTCGGGCTTGGCGACGGGCTGCGTCGGGTGCGGCCAGTCGCTGCCCCACACGCAGCGCTCGGGCGCGTGCTCGATCAACGCGCGCGCGATGGGCTTGATGTCGGCGTAGCGCGGGGCCCCCGTCTTCGAGTCCAGGTAGGGAGCCGAGAGCTTCACCCACGTGCGTCCCGTGTCGAGCAGCTTGCGCAAGACTTGAAACGCGTGATGGCGAATGCCTTCGGGCTGCGGCAGGCGCCCCAAGTGGTCGATCACGACGGTTCCGGGAAGCTTCAGGATCAGCTCCGCCATCTCGACGATCTGCTCGCCCCGCAGGTGCAGCTGCACGTGCCAGCCGAGGCGGTGCGCGCGATGCGCGAGCGGCTCGATCATGTCCGCGCTCGTGACCGCGGTGCGCGGCTCGTGCAGCGAGAAGCGCAGCCCCCGGACTCCGCCCTTGTTCATGGCGACGAGCTCCGTGTCGGTCACCGACGGATGCGCCACGGCGATGCCGCGCGCGTTCTCGGTGCCGAATTGCCCGACGGCGTCGATGGTCACGCGGTTGTCCGTGCCATAGGCCGCCGGCTGCACGACCACCACGCGCCGCGTGCGAATGCGCTGCTGGAGAAGGCGGTACTCCGCGACCGAAGCGTCGGTCACGGTCCGCAGGTTGGGCCACGTCATCTCGAAGCGCGTGTCGTAGATGTGGATGTGCGAGTCGCAGGCGTCGGGCGGCGCGGTGTAGCGCGCGAGCGTGGTGCCGGAGGAGTTGGGGAAGGCGATCATTCGTAGACGGTGCCTTCCTTCAGCAGCTCGTCGTAGCGCTTCGCATCGATCCCCACCTCCGCCAGCACTTCGCGGTTGTGCTGCCCCAGCTTCGGCGCCACGCTGCGGATGGCGCCCGGGGTTCCCTCCAGCCGCGGCACCACGTGGTGCATCGGGTACTCGCCCATTTCGGCATCGGGATAGTCGGCGATGACTTCGCGCTCGATGAAATGCGCGTCCTCGAGGATCTGCGTGATGTCGTAGATCGGGCCGATGGTCACCTCGGCCGCCTCGAAGAAAGCGACGTTCTCGGCCTGCGTCTTGGTGGCGATGAATGCGCCGATGATCCTGTCGAGGTCCTCGGCGTTTCGCACGCGGTCGGCGTTGGTCTTGTAGCGCGGGTCCTCGATCAGGTCGGCGCGCCCGATGGAGGCGAAGACGCGCTCGGCCATCTTCTGCGTCGAGGCCGAGAGCGCCACGTACTTGCCGTCGCGGGTCTTGTAGGCGTTGCGCGGGCCGGAGTTGGTCGAACGGCTGCCGGTGCGCGCCCTCACCTCGCCCGTGAGGCGGTAGCTCGCCGCCTGCGGTCCCAGGACGTTGAAGAGCGGGTCGAGGAGCGGCAGGTCGATCACCTGGCCCTTGCCGCCGTTCACCTCGACTTCGCGCAGCGCGATCAACACGCCCGCCGCGCCGTAAAGACCCGCATACGAATCGGCCATGTACATCGGCGGCAACACCGGCTCGCGGTCTGCGAAGCCGTTGAACGACGCGAAGCCCGAGATGCCCTCGACGAGCGTGCCGAACCCGGGACGGCGGCGGTAGGGCCCGCTCTGCCCCCATCCCGAGATGCGCACGACGACGAGCTTGGGATTGCGCGCGAGCAGCGTCCCGGGCTCGAGCCCCATCTTCTCGAGCGTGCCGGGCCGGAAACTTTCGACGAAGACGTCGGCCTTCTCGGCGAGCTTCAATAGCAGCTCGCGCGCCTCAGGCTTGCGC
>JBGOST010000250.1:0-4689 GCA_041476125.1 Usitatibacter sp.
CGTCGGCTTCGACTACCACGCCCCGTCGATCGAGCACGCGAAGAAGGCCGCGAAGGCGGCGGGCTTCACCAACGGGCGCTTGCGCTTCGAGGTCGCCACCGCCACGCAATTCCCCGGCAAGGACTACGACTTCGTCGCGGTGTTCGACTGCCTGCACGACATGGGAGACCCGGCCGGGGCCTCGAAGCACGTGCGCGATTCGCTCAAGCGCGACGGCACCTGGATGATCGTCGAGCCCTTCGCCCACGATGAGCTCGAGAAGAACCTGAACCCCGTCGGGCGGATCTTCTACTCCGCCTCGACGCTCATCTGCACGCCGGCCTCGCGCTCTCAGGAAGGTGCCGCTTGCCTCGGCGCGCAAGCGGGCGAATGCAACCTGAAGGAAGTGGTGAGCCGCGGCGGCTTCTCGCGATTCCGCCGCGCCACCGAGACGCCGTTCAACCTGATCTTCGAAGCCCGTCCCTGAAAGGAGACACCATGCGATTCGACCTTCGTGCAGTTCCCGCACTCTTCACCGTCGCGCTCCTTGCGATGCCCCTTGCCGCCCAAGCGCAGACCGCGGCCCTCGACGGCAGGATCTTCGTCGCCGACGCCGGCGAGAAGGGCAAGGCCGCCGACGAGAAGAACGACGTCATCACGTTCGCCGGCGGCAAGTTCCATTCGAGCGCCTGCGACCAGTACGGATTCGGCAAGGGTAACTACGTCGCGAGCGCCTCGGGCGACTCCGTCACCTTCGAGGCGGAGACCCAGAGCGAGAAAGACGGGCGCCTGGTGTGGAGAGGAACGGTTCGCGGCGTGGAGATCGAGGGCACGTTCGTGCACTACCGCAAGGGCGGCTTCTTCACGCCCAACCCCGAGCCGATCGAGCACTGGTTCAAGGGAAAGGTGAAGTCCTGAGGCCGGACACGACATCGAGCGGCGCGGCCCCGGCTGACGAGGAGCGCCGCGCCACCCGATCCCGCTACGTCAGAAGGTGAACTTGGCCCGGACGTAGTAGCTCGCGCCATTGAGCCCGAACGGCAACGTCTCCCATCCGTAGGTGAAGCCGAGCGCATTCAACGGAAAGCCTGCCTCGTCGGTCCATTTGTCGGGATAGACGTCGAAGACGTTATTGCCGCCGACGGTGACATCGAGGTTCTTGTTGATCCGGTAGTTCAGCGACACGTCGGTCAGCCATTTCGCGCCCCAGGTCTGCTTCACGCCGGTGAAGCCCTGGCCGCTGACTTCGCCGTAGTAGGTGTTGTTCAGGCCGAAGCGCCAGGCGCCCGCGCTGTAGATGCCCCCGACACTGCCGCGGTGGTGCGGCAGGCCCTCTTCGAGCAACGTCCTCTGGGTCTGGTCGAAGAGCACGTCGATCGGGATGACAGAGGACTGCGAGCGCAGGCGGGTGATCGTGGTCTTGTTGTAGCTATAGGTCGCGTCGAGCTGCAGCTTCGCGCCGCCGCTGAACCTCGTCGTGTACTGCCCGACGATATCGGCGCCGACGGTCTTCGTATCCGCTGCGTTGGTGAAGAAGGTCGCCGCACCCAGGTTCAATGAGCGCAGGATCACCCGCACCGGACAGATCACGGGGTTGGTGCAACTCGCGGGCCCCTCCGGCCCGATTTCGCTCGAGAAGACGATCCGGTCCTTTACATCGATGCGATAGACGTCGGCCGTCAGGTGGAACCCATCGCGCCCTTGGAAGACGAAGCCGACCGCGCCGGTGCGCGAGGTTTCTTCCTTGAGCGGCTGGATTCCGAACAGCCGCGTCAGTTCGCTGCCCTGGCGCGCCGTCACCGTATCGGTGAGAACACCCTGGGCACCCAGCGTCGTCGAGATCTGGCTGAAGAATTGCTGCTGGACGCTCGGCGCGCGAAAGCCGTTGGATACCGAGCCGCGCAGCGCAAACTGCGGAGTCGCCTGGAAGCGCAACGAGGCCTTGCCGGTCGTGTTGGTGCCCGCATCGGAGTAGTCCTCGAAGCGCAGCGCCGCCCCGAGCAACAACTGGGAGGTCAACGCGGCCTCGGCATCCCCGTAGACGCCCACGCTGTGGCGCTTGCCGTCGACTTCGGTCGCCGGCGAGAAGCCGGGAAATCCCTGGATGCCGGCGGCCGCCGCGGTGCCGCCCTGGTTGGGGATGAAGGTCGCGGGATTGTTGGTCCGGCCGTACGTATAGGAAACCGGATCGCCCGCCACGATCTGGTAGCCATCCTGGCGCCATTCGAGGCCGGCGGCGAGCGCGAGCGGCTCCTTGCCGATGCCCCAATCCGCGGTACCCTTCACGTCGAAATTGGCGGTCCACTGCTTGAAGCGCAGCGTTCCATCATTGGCCGAGGTGGGGGTATCGCCGAAGATGCCACCGCCGGACCTGGGCTCGTAATACCAGCTCACGTTGGCGGAGTTCGACGATGCGAATTCGAACTGGTTGAAGCCACGATTGATGCTCAGGTCGTAGGTCCAGGTGCGGCTGATGTCGCCGCGCAAGCCCACCGCCACGGAGTAATCGTCGGTCGTGGTGAGCAGCGTCGGCAGGAAGCCGGCGGGATACAGGGCCGGAATCGTTCGGCCGTCGCCCGACGGCCGGAAAAAGCCCGAGGAGTTGCCCTCGCGGCTCGATGCGCCGCCGAAGAAATAGAGCTCCGTGCGTCCGAAGGGCACCGCGCCGTTCACCCAGAACAGCCCACTCTTGGTCTCGGCGTCGCCGATGCGCTGCGTGACTCTGGGCGGCGAAACGCGCAGGGAATCGGGGCCGGCGCGATTCGTTTCGCCCCGCTCGACGTATTCGCCAGTGAGATTCACGAAACCGCCGCCCAGCTTGAAGCCGCCGTTGCCGGCCACCTTGTAGGTCCGGCCGTCGCCCTCGTACGTTTTCCCGTACTCGGCCATCACGCTGCCGCCTTCGCTCTGGCTCTTGAGGACGATGTTGATCACGCCCGCGATCGCGTCCGAGCCGTACTGCGCCGATGCGCCGTCGCGCAGGATCTCGATGCGCTCGATGGCCGAGATGGGAATCGTGTTGATGTCGGTGCCGGCCGAGCCGCGGCCGATGCTCTGCTGCACGTTCACCAGCGCCTGCTGATGGCGGCGCTTGCCGTTCACCAGCACG
Source organism: Usitatibacter sp. (assembly GCA_041476125.1). Lineage (GTDB taxonomy): Bacteria > Pseudomonadota > Gammaproteobacteria > Burkholderiales > Usitatibacteraceae > Usitatibacter. The sequence continues at coordinate 3,089 of JBGOST010000250.1, forward strand.
AGCACCTGGTCGGGCCCCATGCCGCGCAGCGACGCCGGCCAGATGAGGTCGGTGCCGTCGGAGACGAAGCTTTGCGGAAAGTTGAAGGAAGGCGCCAGTTTCTGTAGCAGCCGGCCCACCTCGACCGCACCTGTTGCTTCGATCATTTCCCTGTCGATGATGTCGACGGGCACGGCGGTATCGGCCGCGCTGCGATTGGACGCGCGGCTCCCGGTGATGGTGATCGTGGTCCGCTCGCCGCCGACAGCCGCCGGCGCAGAGCCGGTCTGCGCGAAGGCCGGGGCGGCCGAGAGAGTCGCCAGGAGAGTGAATGCGGAAACGCTGCGAACCTTCTGCGCTGTCTTCTTCTGTAAGGTCATTTTGTCTCCTCGCCGAGAGTGGACTGCGTTTTTTGGTATGGGCGTGCGTTGCGCCGCTATGTTAATCCTTCATGCGCTTTCGAGCAGCGCCACAGTCCCCACTCCGCCGTCGGCGCAGATCGACACGATGGCCCGCTTGCCCGGCCCCATCGCCGCGAGCTCCTTCACCGCCTGCGAGAGGATGCGCGCGCCGGTGGCGCCGAACGGATGTCCGATCGCGACACTTCCGCCGTTCGGATTCCAGCGCTCCCAGGGGAATTTCCCGAGGCGCGCGTCGATGCGCACCCGCTCGCGCAGGAAGTCCTCGCTTTCGAGTGCCGCGACATTGCACAACACCTGCGCGGCGAACGCCTCGTGGATCTCCCACAGGTCGATCGCCTCGAGCGTGAGGTTGTTGCGCGCGAGCAGGCGCGGGATCGCGTAGGCGGGGGCCATCAGCAGGCCTTCGTGGAAGATGTCCACCGCCGCCATTTCCCAGTCCGCGAGGCGCGCGCGCGGGCGGCTCGCCGGCAGGCGTGAGACTCCCGCGTCGTTGGCGACCCAGATCGCCGCCGCGCCGTCGGTGAGCGGAGAGGAATTGCCCGCGGTGATCGTGCCGTGGCCGCTCGTGCGGTCGAACGCGGGCTTCAACGAGGCGAGCTTCTCCGCCGAGCTGTCCGCGCGCGGCACGCCGTCCTTCGCCATCTCCTCCACCGGAATCACCAAGTCGTCGAAGAAACCCGAGGCCATCGCCTTCACCGCGCGTTGATGGGAGGCGAGCGCGATGCGGTCCTGGTCGGAGCGCGCGATCTTCCACTGCTTCGCCATCTCCTCGCAGTGCTCGCCCATGCTTCTTCCCGTGGCGCGATTCGCCACGCTCGGAATGTGCAGCTTCACGTCCGACCAGCTCAATTCGCCCAGCCGGTCGACGCGCTCGCCGAAGCTGCGCGCCTGGGCCATGCGCCGGATCCAGTCCGACAGGCCCTGCTTCAAGCCGATCTGCACGCGGCTCATGCTTTCCACGCCGCCGCACATCGCGACCTCGATGTCGTCGCCCAACATTCCCGCGGCCTCGAACACCGCCACCATGCTGGTCGAGCAGGCGAGCACCGTGGCGAAGGCGGGCGTGGCCTGGTCGAGCCCGGCATCGATCAGCACCTCGCGCGCGATGTTGCTCCAGCCGAGGTTGGGCGCAACACTCCCCCAGACCATGAGGTCGGGGCGATCGCCCGCCGGAAGCTGCGCGGCCATCGCCTTGGCGAC
>JBGOST010000251.1:0-4684 GCA_041476125.1 Usitatibacter sp.
AACCTCATCGGTGTCGTCACCAACGGGACCGCGGTGCTGGGACTTGGAGCGATCGGGCCGCTTGCATCCAAGCCGGTGATGGAGGGCAAGGCGGTGCTGTTCAAGAAGTTCGCCGGGATCGATTGTTTCGACATCGAATTGAACGAGCGCGATCCCGACAAGCTGGTCGAGATCATTGCGGCTCTGGAGCCCACTTTTGGCGGAATCAACCTTGAAGACATCAAGGCTCCGGAATGCTTCCACGTCGAAAGGAAGCTGCGCGAACGCCTGAAGATCCCGGTGTTTCACGACGACCAGCACGGCACCGCCATCATCGTAGGCGCTGCGGTCCTGAATGGATTGCGTGTCGTGTGCAAGGAGATAGGCAAGGTGAAACTCGTTTGCTCGGGCGCGGGCGCGGCGGCGCTCGCCTGCCTCGATCTGCTCGCGAGCCTGGGGCTGAATGCCGATAACATCTGGGTGTCGGACATCCGGGGCGTCGTATACGAGGGTCGAAAGGAAGAAATGGATCCGAACAAGGCCCGTTATGCGCGCAAAACATCGGCGCGCACGCTTGCCGATATCATCCCGGGCGCGGACGTCTTTCTCGGCCTTTCGGCCGGAGGTGTACTCAAAGCGGAGATGGTGAAACAAATGGCCGAAAGGCCGCTCATCCTTGCGCTCGCCAACCCGGAACCCGAGATCGAGCCCGATGTCGCGAAGAGCGTGCGTCCGGACGCGGTGATGGCGACGGGGCGATCGGACTACCCGAATCAGGTGAACAACGTCTTGTGCTTTCCGTTCATTTTTCGCGGCGCACTCGATGTCGGCGCAACCGCCATCAACGAACCCATGAAGCTCGCCGCGGTGAGAGCCATTGCGGATCTTGCCATGGCGGAGCAGTCGGAGATTGTGGCGGCCGCCTATGGCGGACAGAGCCTTAAGTTCGGGCCCGAGTACCTCATCCCCAAGCCGTTCGACCCGCGACTCATCGCAAGAATCGCCCCGGCGGTGGCGAGAGCCGCCATGGACTCCGGCGTCGCCACGCGGCCGATCACCGACTTTGACGCCTATAGCAACCAGCTTTTGCAGTTCGTCTACCACTCCGGCCTCATCATGAAGTCGATCTTTACGGCGGCGAAGGAGGGTCCGCGGCGTCGGATCGTCCTTGCCGAAGGCGAAGACGAGCGCATGCTGCGCGCAGCGCAGGTCGTGGTGGACGAAGGTCTCGCCAAGCCGATCTTGGTGGGAAGACCCGCCGTGGTTGAGCGGCGCATCGAACGCTACGGACTGCGCATCCGGCCGGGAACCGATTTTGAGCTTGTTAATCCCGAATCCGACCCCCGCTACCGCGACTACTGGACCGAGTACTTCCATCTCACAGAACGGCGCGGGGTGTCGCCGCAGTACGCCCAGATCGAGATGCGGCGCCGCCACACGCTGATCGGCGCCATGATGATCCATCGCGGCGAGGCCGACGGTATGATCTGCGGGGCCTTCGGTGCGTACGCTGTGCACCTGCAATACATCGACCAAGTCATTGGCCGGCGCGCCGGTGCGGGGAACTTCTATGCGATGAACGTGCTCTTGCTTCCCAAGCGTACCGTGTTCATCTGCGATACCTACGTCAACCTCGATCCGACGCCGGAGCAGATCTTGGAGATGACGATGCTCGCCACCGAGGAAATCCGGCGCTTCGGCCTCGCTCCCAAGGTGGCTCTGCTGTCGCATTCGAGCTTCGGCACCAGCGACTCGCCGGGCGCGGCGAAGATGCGCGTCGCGCTCGACCTCATTCGCGGCCGCATGCCCGATCTCGAGATCGAGGGCGAGATGCACGGCGACGCAGCGCTCTCGGAAGATGTCCGCCTCGCGGCGTTTCCGAACTCCCGCCTGAAGGGCGAGGCCAACCTGCTCATCATGCCCACGCTCGACGCGGCCAACATCTCGTTCAACCTCCTGAAGGTGGTCGGCGGCGCAGGCATCACCGTGGGCCCGATCCTGCTGGGCGCGGCGCGGCCGGTGCACATCCTCACGCCCAGCGCGACGGTGCGCCGCATCATCAACATGACCGCCCTCACGGTCGTGGAGGCCCAGGAGCGCGACAAAAAGGCGGGAGCGCGCACGGCATGATCGACCGCTTCCACCACCTCTTCATCCAGCCGGCCGATTTCGACGCGTCGCTCGCGTTCTATCGCGACGTGCTGGGATGGGAGGTGACGGAAAACTGGGGCGAGAACGGGACGCAGCGCGGCGCGATCCTCTCGGGAGGCGGCATCAAGGTGGTGCTCGCCCAACGCTCCGAGCCCTCCGGCAAGAAGGGAGAGCCGGACCCCTCGCGTCCCAATGTGCACCTCGACATCCACGACATCGACACGCGCTTCAAGGAGCTTCCCAAGGGCGCGCACGTCGTGGCCGAGCCGGAAGCGACGCATTGGGGCACGCGGTGGTTCGTGGTGCGCGATCCCGACGGCAACCTCATCGCATTCGAGGAGGTGCATGGCCGCCGTGGCTGAGAACGCCCTGATGGCGCAGCGCGGCGCCTCACCCCGGCTGCCGCGCGCGCTCCTGGAGCCCGCGACGATCGGCGTGTGCGCGCTTTCCGGGCGCGTTGACGAGGCATCTCTCGCGAGCGGCATCGCCTACCTGCGCGACCTGGGCCACCGCGTGATCGTCCCGGACGAGACCATGCACACGTGGCGCTATTTCGCCGGAACCGACGAGGAGCGCGTCGCCGGCTTCCACGCCCTTCTCGACATCCCCACCGTGGATCTCGTGCTCGCGGCGCGCGGCGGCTACGGCCTGTCGCGAATCCTGCATCGCATCGACTGGAACCGCGTGGCGGCAAGCGCGAAGGCCTTCGTCGGCTTCAGCGACTTCACGGCGTTCAACATGGCCGCCTACACGTGCGCGAACCTCGTGACGTTCCACGGCCCGATGCTGAGCAGCGATTTCGGCAAGATCGACCTCGACATCTTCACCGAGCAGCACTTCTGGCTCGCCCTCACGCGCGACTGGCAGGTGATCGACGGCATCGAGTGCGACCACGGCTACGATGCGCGGCGCGTGGACGGGCGGCTGTGGGGAGGCAACCTCTCGCTGCTCGCGCACCTCGCGGGCACGCCGTATTTCCCGGCGATCGACGACGGCATCCTCTACGTCGAGGAGATCTCGGAGGAGCCGTACGCCGTCGAGCGCATGTTCCTGCAGCTGTATCACTGCGGGGCGCTGGGACGCCAGGCCGCCCTCCTCCTCGGCGACTTCTCCGATTGCAAGCCGACCAACACCGCGCGCTACCCCTATTCGATGGAAGAGGTGGTGGACACGCTGCGCCGCATCCTGCCCTTCCCGGTGCTCACCGGGTTGCCCTTCGGGCACGTCGCGCGCAAGACCACGCTGCCCTTCGGCGCGCCCGGCGCGCTCACCATTCGCGAGGGCGGATACTCGCTGCGCTTTTCAGGTCACCTGCAGCGCTAGCCACCCGGACGGGCGCGGGCTTCGAGGCGAGCCACAGCCCCGCGAACGTGATGAGGCCGTTCACCACCAGCAGCTCGAGCCCGAGCTGATACGCGCCGAAGAGCCGCGCCTGGTGCAGGTCCAGGAAATAGCACAGGACCGGCGCGGCCACGGCGATGAAGGGCACGAGCGCATCGCGCACCCTCCTGCGCGTGAGGATTCCGAAGGCGAAAAGCCCCAGCAGCGGCCCATACGTGTACGCGGCGATCTGGAGGATCACGCCGATCATGCTCGGGTTGTCCGCCCAATGGAACGCGAGAACGAGCATGAGGAACAGGAACGCGAACGCCAGGTGAACGCGACGGCGGATGCGCTTCACCTGCGCCTCGCCGAGATCGGCTCGCCGCTTCAACCCGAGCATGTCGATGCAGAAGCTCGAGGTGAGCGCGGTGAGGGCGCCGTCGGCGCTGGGGAAAAGCGCGGAGATGAGCGCGACGATGAAGATGACCTGGATGGCGGGCGGGAAGTGCCCCAGGACGATCGCGGGGAAGAGGCGGTCTCCCGTGGCCGTGACGCCGACGCTCGGCGCGTAGAGGTACAACAGGGCGCCGAGATAGAGAAAAAGCATCACCACGCCCAGCATGATGACCGCGAGCGTGACCACGTTCTTCTGCGAGTCCCCGAGCGTGCTCACGGAGATGTTCTTCTGCATCATCTCCTGGTCCATCCCGGTCATGGCGATGGCGATGAAAGCGCCCGCCACGAAGTCCTTCAGCCAGAAGTGGCGGTCGTTGACATCGGTCTCGATGACGGTCGAAAGCCCGCGCGCGTCGATCCGGGCGATGCTCTCGCCCACCGACAATCCGAGCTCGCCCAGCACGATGGCCGCGCACACCACGAGTCCCGCCAGCATGCACAGCGTCTGGAGCGAGTCGGTCCACACGATCGTCTTCACGCCGCCCTCGTAGGTATAGGCGAGGATCAGGGCGATGGTCACGAAGGCGGTCAGCGCGAAGGGGATGCCGTGGCCCTCCAGGAGCGCGTCCTGGAGGATCCTCACGACGAGGTACAGGCGCGCGGTGGCGCCCAGAGTGCGCGAGAGGATGAAGAATCCTGCGCCGGTGCGGTGCGAGCGTTCCCCGAGGCGCTCTGCGAGGTAGTCGTAGATCGAGATCACGCGCGTGCGATAGTAGATCGGCAGCAGCACGAAGGCGACGACGAGATAGCCCAGCAGGTGCCCGAGGATGATCTG
>JBGOST010000252.1:0-4682 GCA_041476125.1 Usitatibacter sp.
ATGAGGAACTCGCCATCCACGCTGTAGAAGACACGGCTGTCCATCGAGCGGTTCGCGGCGTAGAGGTGCACGCCCGCCCCGTGCTGCGAGCGCGCGTCGCCGCACGTCGCGAAGGATGCGAGCCCCGCGAGGAAATCGGTCGGCTCGTCGGGCATGGCGAGCGGCGCCCAGCGCAACCGGTTGGGGGAGCACTCCACTTCGAGGCACGGCGCGGTGCGCAGGTACCCCTCGGGAATGCGGCGGAACGGCGAATGCATCGCCGAGGGGCGCAGCCGGTAGAGCCACGAGCGCAGGTTCTGCGAGCGCGGCGCGGTGAACGCGGAGCCCGAGAGCTGCTCGGCGTACAGCCCGAACGGGGTCCTCTGCGGCGAGTTCTGCCCTACGGGGAGCGCGCCCTCGAGGGCCTCGCTCTCGTGGTGAGCGCCGAAGCCGGAGAGATATTTCAGGGCAGTGGTCGTAGAGCGGTCATTCATTCAACCCTCTCCCCGGCCCTTGGGGGACAGAGCACATCCGGCATCGAGCTGTGATCTGTCCCCGGGGAGCGAGAACACAATCTGCGTTCATCTGCGTTTATCTGCGGATCCAAAGCCTTTTGCATGCATCACTCTCAGATCACACCTCTGGCGATTTGGTCCGCTTCAATGGACTCGAACAAAGCGCGGAAATTGCCCTCCCCGAACCCCTGGTTTCCCTTGCGCTGGATGATCTCGAAGAAGATCGGGCCGATCACCGTCTCGGTGAAGATCTGCAGCAGCTTGTCCTCGTGGTGGTCCTTGTCCACGCCCTCGCCGTCGATGAGGATGCGGTCGCGCTTCAAGCGCTCGAGGTCCTCGCCATGGTTGGGCACCCGCTCGTTCACGCGCTCGTAGTACGCGTCGGGCGTGTCGAGGAAGCGCACATCGCGCGCGCACAGGGACTCCACGGTCGCGAAGATGTCGACGGCCGAAAGCGCGATGTGCTGGATCCCTTCGCCGTGGTACGCGTCGAGGTATTCCTGGATCTGCGAGCCCTTGTCGGACGGCTCGTTGATCGGGATGCGGATCTTGCCGCACGGGCTGGTGAGCGCGCGCGAGGTGAGCCCGGTCTTCTTGCCCTGGATGTCGAAGTAGCGGATCTCGCGGAAGTTGAAGAGCTTCTCGTAGAACTTCGCCCACACGTCCATGCGACCGGAGTACACGTTGTGCGTGAGATGGTCGACCTCGATGAGTCCCGCGCCCTTCGGGTGTTGCTCGGCGCCCTCGATGGGCACGAAGTCCACGTCGTAGATCGACAACTGACCCTCTCCCCGACCCTCTCCCAAGGCAGAGGGAGCGCCCGGGTAGCGGTCGACGAGGTAGATGAGGCTGTCGCCGATGCCCTTGATCGCCGGAATGTTGAGCTCCATCGGGCCGACCGGCCCGTGGAACGGCTTGGCGCCCAGGTCGATGGCGCGCTGGTAGGCCTTGGCGGCATTCTTCACTCGCATCGCGAAGGCGCACACCGACGGGCCATGCACGCGCGCGAACGACTGCGCGAAGCTGTCGGCCTCGCGGTTCACCACGAAGTTGACTTTCCCCTGGCGGTAGAGGATCACGTCCTTCGAGCGGTGGCGCGCGACGGCGGTGAATCCCATCTGCTCGAAGAGCTCGCCCAGGAGCTCGGGATTGGGGGCCGTGTACTCGATGAATTCGAATCCGTCGGTTCCCATCGGATTCTCGGGGGCGGTCCTGGTGTCGTTCATGGGGATCCTCGCGATGGGGGCGATTTTACGCTTCGACCGGCGCGGGGCGCCTGCGGTTCGAAAGATGGCGAATTTGACTCTCGAGGGTGATGGTGTTACTTTGGTGTTACCCGAGGATCGAATATGGCAAACACTACTTCCATCAAGCTGTCCGATGAATTGAAGGAGAAGGTCTCCACGCTCGCGCAAGGCGTCGCACAGACGCCGCACGCCTACATGGTCGAGGCGATTGCGGAAAGAGTCGCTCGCGACGAGAAACGCCGCGCGTTCGTGGACGATGCGCAACGATCGCTTGCGGAGTTCAGGCGCACCGGCGTCGCATACACTCATGACGACGTGATGAGCTACTTCCTGGCCAAGGCTGGCGGAAAGAATCCGCGCAGACCCAAGCCGATCAAGGTCCCTCGCGCCAGGCGCTGAGGCGCGCGAGCTTGGTGCTCTACTCGGCCGCGGCCCTGGAGGATCTCGATCGGCTCGCGAGGCTCCTGCTCGAGTCCGATCCAGCCGCCTCCGCGGCCACTGCGGAAATCATCAGGCGCGGCCTCGCCATCCTCGAGGAGCATCCATTTGTTGGCCGGCTCGTGGACGACGACACCCGGGAATTGGTGATCTCACGCGGCAGCACCGGATACGTGGCGCTCTATCGTTATCGCGACGATGTCGACGCCGTGATCGTCCTCGGCATCCGGCACCAGCGCGAATCGGGCTTCGGGGAGTGAGATCCCCGCCCTCTCCGATTGGAAATACAACGAGGGCGCGGCGGGCCGCACTGTCACGGTCGAGCTCGCCTTCAAGGCGCGTTAGGCTATTTCCAGCCCGCGACGGCCTTGCGCGCGACGTCGTTGAGGGGACGGGCGAGCAAGCCCGTGGGCGATACGCGCACCTCGTAGACCGCGCCGTCGACCATGGGCAGGTACGTGGCGCTGCCGTAAACCGCGTCGATCCACGGCATCACCCACTCCTTGTGGTCGCGCGCGAGCTGCCACGTATCGATGAGATCGGGCGGGCGCATCGCGTGGACGGTGCGCGGCGCGGTCTTCTCGTCTTCGATCTTCGCGTAGCGCCCGCTGATGCGGTCGAGTCGATAAAGCGTGGTGAACCCGAGGAGGTTCGCCGGGCCGCTCCACTTGAGAACCCGGGCGTCGACCTGCCAGTCGTCCCCGCGCAGGTCGAAGACCTGGATGTCGGGCCCGGGGTAGGTGAACATCGCGGTGAATTCGCGATCGCCCTTGCGCACGAAGTTCACGTTCGCCACGTGCTCCTCGCCGGTGAGGCGGTGATACGCCGCGAGCGTCACGGCAACGAACCCGGCCCCCGTCCCGGCGAGCACGAAGCACAAGCCGAGGAGGATCTGCACGCCCGCCTTCAGGTACCGGTCCCAGAAGATCGCGCGGCTGGCGGCGGCGAAGAACGCCACGCCGATCACGAGGAGGGTTGCAGCGAGGATGGGGAAGGTCATGGGTTACCGGTCCTGGAGGAAGAGTTCGAGAATGCGGCGCTTCGCCGCGCAGCGCTCGTGCGCCCAGCACGAGCCATAGGTCTTCGCGAGCCGGCCATCGCGAAGGATGCGGATCTCGAAAGGCTTCTTCATCAGTTCCGTATGCACATAGCTCGCGAACGCCTCGGCGAAGTCGTCTCCCGGACTCGTCACCGCATAGAGAGTCGGGAAATTGGTCATCTCGAGCCGCTGATAGGCCGCGATCATCTCGGAGGCCGGCAGCTTCGCGCCGAAATAGTAGACGACATTCCGGCGTTGCGGGAATGCGTCGTCGAAACGCGTCGCATAGCGGTCTTCCCGCCGCTCGACCGTCCACGAGAGCTCGAAGAACGGCAACCCGGCCGTCGACGCGACGTTCTTCGGCGACAGGTTCCAGTTCGGATGGAAGTTGCCGCCCACCGAGAGGACGTGGCCCAGCTCGTGCAAAAGGATGTACTGGATGGCGTTCTTGCGATTGTCGTCGCGGCCGGCCTCGATGCGCGCCTCGAGCGCTAACGCCGGATCGGGCTTGAACGGCGTGTTTTCCTTCCAGGTGGCCCATTTGTTCGCGGTCTGCTTCGCGAGCACCAGCGGGTCGAGGATGACGAACCCCACCGCCGGCTTTGCGTCGTGGCCGTATGCCTGATCGGTAAATCCCGTCCCGCCGATGTCCTCGATGAAGTAGATGCCCGCGAGCTTGGGCGCTACATGCCGCTTCACGGTGTCGGGTAACTCCGCCAGCGCGCCGCGCACGTCGTTGAGGAAATCCGCGGCGAGCTGCGCGGGTCGCGGCTTGTTGGGAAAACCGTTGGCGATGTTGTCGAGCGCGAGGAGCTCGATCAGCTCCGGCGGAGCGGGGCCGATGCGCTGCTCGACCGGCTTCGAGAGCGCGTCCTTCCAGAAAGCCAGTTTTTTCGCGGCGTGCGCCCGGAGCGCGGCGCGCGCGCAGGGTTTGTCGCCCGCAGCGCACGGCAACGCGCGCTCCTGCGCCAGCGCGGGCAGGCACGCCAGCAGGAGCAGCGGGGCGAGGGTGCGAAGGCGGCGGGGCATGTCGTCAGTCGGCGAATTCCAGGACCACCCGGCGCGTCCGGGCGCTCTTCTTCTCGATCTTCGCCACCCTGAGCCGCCCGATCTCGCGCGTGTTCGCGACGTGCGTCCCGCCGCAGGGCTGCAGGTCCACGCCGTCGATCTCGAGCAGGCGCACGCGCCCCACCCCGCGCGGCGGCTTCACCGACATCGTGCGCACGAGGTCGGGCTGGGCATCGAGCTCCTCGTCGGTGATCCAGATCGTGCGCACGTCGTGCTCGCCGGCCACGAGGCGATCGAGCTCGCGCTCGAGGTGCTCGCGATCGAGCGGTTCGACCATGTCGAAATCGAGCCGCGCGTAGCCGGCCGTGATCGAGCAGCCGTTGGTCTGGTGCGGGACGATGGCGCACAACAAGTGCGTCGCCGTATGGAAGCGCATGTGGCGGTGGCGCCGGTCCC
>JBGOST010000253.1:0-4661 GCA_041476125.1 Usitatibacter sp.
CATCAGCTCGGCCACGCTCACGACGCGGATCTTCGCGCACGCCTCCGCGTCGGGCTTCAACGGGATCGTGTCGGTCACGACCAGCTCGTCGATCACCGAACTCTCGATCCGTCCCACCGCCGGCCCCGACAGCACCGGGTGCGTGCAATACGCGACCACTCGGATCGCGCCCTGCTCCTTCAACGCCCGCGCCGCCTCGCACAACGTGTTCGCCGTGTCGACCATGTCGTCCATGATCACGCAGTTGCGGCCGTTCACGTCGCCGATGATGTTCATCACCGTGGCGACGTTCGGCCGCGGGCGCCGCTTGTCGATGATCGCGAGGTCGCTCTCCAGCCTCTTGGCGATCGCCCTCGCCCGCACCACGCCGCCCACGTCGGGCGACACCACCACCAGGTTCTTGTACCCGTGCTTCCACAGGTCTCCCAGGAGGATCGGCGTCGCGTAGACGTTGTCCACCGGGATGTCGAAGAACCCCTGGATCTGGTCGGCGTGCAGATCCATCGTCAACAGCCGGTTCACCCCGGCCACGGTGAGCATGTTCGCCACCACCTTCGCCGAGATCGCCACGCGCGCGCTCCTCGGGCGGCGGTCCTGGCGCGCGTACCCGAAGTACGGGACCGCCGCCGTGATGCGCGCCGCGCTCGACCGGCGCAGCGCATCGCACATGATCATCAGCTCCATCAGCGTGTCGTTGGTCGGAGCGCACGTCGACTGCAGCACGAAGACGTCCTTGCCGCGGACGTTCTCGAGCAGCTCGACCATGATCTCGCCGTCGCTGAACTTCGAGACCGTGGCCTTGCCGAGCTGGACGTTCAGGTTCCTCGCCACCTTCTGCGCGAGCTTCGGGTTGGCGTTGCCCGTGAACACCATCAGGTTGTCGAAGGCCATCGTCTAACTCTCGGTGACGGTGTTAACCAATTGGCAGGGGAGGAAGGATTCGAACCCTCGAATGCCGGAATCAAAATCCGGTGCCTTAACCAACTTGGCGACTCCCCTCTAACTGCTCGAGCAGGGGATGCTGCCTGAGCCCCTGCGCGATGAATCCGGTCATCGACCCGGGCAGCGACTCCAACACTCGCTGCGCCGCTTCCCGGCTCTCGAAGCCCGCGAATACGCAGCTTCCCGATCCCGTCATCCGCGCGCTTCCGTGCTGCCGCAACCACTCCAGGTGCCTGCGGACTTCGGGGTAACGGGCGGTGACGACGGCTTCCAGGTCGTTCCTGAACGTCTCGTTGGAAGCGTATGTACAACTCTGCGCCGAAAAGTCTTCCATTTTAAGGGCTTCCGTGTCCCGGGTCAATTCCGGCGCGGCAAAAACGGCAGCCGTGGCCACCCGCACGGGTGGGGTCAGGACGACGTACCACCGCAGGGCGATCTCGACAGGCGCGAGGCGCTCGCCAATCCCTTCGACCCAGGCGGATCGCCCGAAGATGAAAAACGGGATGTCGGCGCCGAGCGAGACGCCGATTTCGGCCAGCGCCTCGCGATCGAAGCCGGTGTCCCAGAGCCGGTTGAGGGCGAGGAGCACCGTGGCGGCATCGGAGCTGCCGCCGCCCAGCCCCGCGCCCACGGGAATGATCTTCTCGAGCTCGATATCCACTCCCTGGCGCATGCCGCTCGCCTCCTTGAGAAGCTGGGCGGCGCGCACCGCGAGGTCGTCGGCGGCCGCGAGGCCGGGCACGTCGTTCGCACGGCGAACGAGGCCATCGTCGCGCACGCGCAACCGCACGCGGTCGCAACGGTCGATCAACGTGAAGACGCTCTGCAGGAGGTGATAGCCGTCGCGCCGCCGTCCGACCACATGGAGGAAAAGGTTGAGCTTCGCCGGAGCGGGATAGTCGGGCCCGGGAAGCACGGTCATTCCCCGAGGGCGCGGTAGGAATCGACGACGAGCTTCACGACGACGTCGCCGCGCCGGGCGGTGATGCGCCGCGCGAGATCGATGGCCCCGGCGCGCTGCGTCTCGTCGATGGTGACTTGCCAGTCCCCGGGAACTTGCGCCGGAGCGCTCGCGTGCAGCCATCCCGCGATGAGGTCGGGATCGAGCGGCACGCCCAGCACTCGCTGCGTGAGCTCCTCGAAGCTCGCGGCGAACTCGGGCGTGGCTCCCGCCTGCGCCAGCGTGGCGCCCCGGGGTCCGGCTTCGATGCGCGCGACTTCGTTACCGAGTGGAGAAGCGATGATCCACGTGTCGGCGCGGGCGCGTCGCGTCCAGCGCAGCGTGGCGATGTCGCTGCGATCACCCTGGCGCACGGCCAGCCGACCGGTCATCGCGAAGTCGGCGGGGACCGAGGAGAGCGGCGGAAACGGTTGGGGTTCGGGCGCCGTGGCGCACGCCGCCACGAGCGAGGCGGCGAGAAAGCCCGCGACGCGGCCGATCACCGCGCCGTAGCGGGTTCTGCGGCGAACGTCGAAGGCCGGAACTTCTGCATCACCGCGATGAGCGTCTCGTGGTTGGGATTCTCGGAGAGCGCGGCGCGCCAGATCTTCTGCGCCTCGTCGCGCTGCCCGCTTCTCCACAGGACTTCACCCAGGTGCGCGGCGATTTCCGGATCGGGGCGCGCGCTGTAGGCCGACTGCAGGTGCTTCAACGCCTCCTGCACGAGCCCCATGCGGTAGTTCACCCAGCCGAGGCTATCGACGATGAAAGGATCGTCGGGAGACAGCTTGTGGGCCTTCTCGATCAGGTCCTTCGCCTCGACCAGCCGGTCGGTCTTCTCCGCGAGCGTATAGCCGAGCGCGTTGTACGCGTGCGCATAATCGGGCTTCATCTTGATCACGCGGCGCAGGTCGTTCTCGAGGACGTCGAGGCGGTCGATGCGCTCGGCGGCCATCGCGCGGTCGTAGAGCAGCTCGAATGAATCGGGAAACCGCGCCACCGCCTTCGAGAGCATCTCGTAGGTGTCGTTCCACGCCTTGGCGTCGCGCAGCAGCTGTGCTTCGACCTGGATCATCTGGATGCTGTCGTCGGGCGTGCGCGGCTCGATGCGGTGCAGGTATTGCCGCCCGGCCTCGAGGCCCTGCTGGCGCGCGACCAGGGTGGCGATCTTCAGCTGCGCGCGGACCCAGTCCCCCGCCTCGACCTTCTGGTACCACGAGATCGCTTCATCGTAGTTCTTGAGACCCTCGGCAGCCTGCCCCAGGCCGAGGTAGATCGAAGTCGGATCGCGGTAGCCCTGCTTCAACGCGCGCGTGAACGCAAGCTGCGCCTCGGCGAAATCCTCGAGCTGCAGCGACAGCAAGCCGACGGCGTACGCGGCCTGCGAATCGTCGTGCGCGCGTTTCTCGACCTCGCGGAACTGCTCCCTCGCCTCGGCGAGGCGGCGGTCCGCGGCGAGCTCGCGCCCGAGCTGCATGCGCACGTCCTGGGAGGCGGGGTTGGCGGCGACGAAATCCTGGTAGAAGCCGATCACTTCGGCGGGCGCGGACTTGCGCAGGATCTGCGCCTTGAGGATCGCGCCCTGCTCCCACGAAGGCTTCAACGACAACGCGGCATCGGTTTCGCGCATGGCGAGCTCGACGTTGCCCGCGATGAGGGCGGCCACGCCGACGGCGTAATGGGCCTCGGGAAGCGTCGCGTAGGGCGTGGTCACGGCGCGCGTGGCCTCGAGCACCGCGGCCTTGTCGGAAAACTTGCTGAAAAGGTGCGACAGCTGCATCACGATGGGACCGCGGTTGGCGGTCTTCTCGAGCACGCGAGAGAGCATCTGGCGCGCCTTGGGCAGGTCGGCTTCGTTGGCGAGGAGGGCGGCCATGATCTCGCGCGCCAGGGTCGACTCGGGGTCGAGCTCGAGGAGCAGCGTGGCGCTTTCGAGCGCCGGGCCGAACGCCCGCGCGCGAATCGCGGCTTCGACCGCGCGGCGCGCGATCTGCGGATCCTTCAACTCCCGCGCGAGGCGGTGGAATATGGCGAGCGCGCCTTCGGTGTCGCCGCGCTGTGCGGCGATTTCGGCGACCAGGAACTCGTACATCGCCTCCGAGCCAAGGGAGCCGCCATCGGCCTCGGCGCTGTCATCGCTCTCGGGCTCGCTCGCTGCCGACGGACCGACGAGGCCCAGGACCAGTGCTGCGACCAGCCCACCCCACCACGCTTTGCCCGTCATCTTTCCCATCCTCCCACGGCCCCAACAGGCGCCATACGGACCTATCATAAAACGATTCCCCCCCATTGACGCGACTGTCAAAGTTTCATTCGTCGTCATGTAGGACACATCCGATAAACTGACCCCATGCCGGAGCTCCCGGAAGTCGAAACGACGCGTCGCGGACTGCTGCCGCACCTCGTGGGCCGCAGGATCCGCGGCGCGGTCGTGCGCAATGCGAACCTGCGCTGGCCGGTTCCGGTCGATCTCGCCCGGCGCCTGCGCGGCGAAGAGGTGCTCGACATTCGCCGCCGCGGCAAATACCTGCTGATCGACTGCCGCAAGGGCCACCTGCTCGTGCATCTGGGCATGTCGGGGCGCTTGACGGTCGTGCCCGACAACCTGCCGCCGCGCAAGCACGACCACGTCGATATCCGTCTCGAGGGCGGGAAGGCGCTGCGCTTCACCGATCCGCGCCGCTTCGGCTCGGTGCTCGGGCTCGCGGATCCCGCCGATCGCCACGCGCTGCTCAAGGACCTCGGCATGGAGCCGCTCGAGCCGGAGTTCACCGGAGCC
>JBGOST010000254.1:0-4656 GCA_041476125.1 Usitatibacter sp.
ACCGCCTTCAGCGCGGCGAGCGCCAGCTCGAACGCCCCGGGTAGGTAGGCCGGGCCGCCTTCCTCGGCGAGGGCGAAGGCCTGCTCCTCGGAGAGGCTGAAGGCGCGCGTGAGCGGGTTGTACTGCACGTATCCGCCGGCGGCCTGCGACGAGAGCCATTCGCGCACGTAGCGCTCGTCGGTGCCGGTGGCGGCCGCGAGCTCCCGGGAGTTCATCGGCTTCTTCGCGAGCGCCTTGTACAGCCCCAGCTTCTCGCCGATCACCACCATGCCGGCGTGGAAGGTGGCGCCGAAATCGGCGACGAACTTTCCGAGGAATTCGTTCAGCTTGTCCTGGTCGATGGCCATGTTTCCTCCGTTGTCGCGCGGTACGCATACGCCTAGGTGCGTATCGCGGCGGGTTGAAAGACGATGGCGCAAAGACTAGGCTGGGTTCGGCAAGGCGGGAATACGCAACTTTGCGTAGGGGGACGGGACGGGATGGTCAGGTTGCCCGGCGTGGGACTGAGGAAGGCCCTGAATTTCATGCTCGACGTGACCGCGGCGCGCGAGCCCGAGGCGGTCGTGCGTTGCGCCGTCGAAGGCCTGCCGCGCCTGGTCGCTTCCGAAGTGACGACGTTGAGCGTGTGCGATCTTGCGGCCGGAACGCGCAGGGTCGTGAGCTTTCCGGGCGATGCGATCGGCGCCGAGGACCGCGCTTCGTTCGACCGGCTGATCCACGAGCATCCGCTGGTGAGGTTCCACTCGACCACGGCGAACGGCGGCGCGCGCCGCATATCCGATTGCGTCTCGGACACGGCCTTCCGGCGCCACGCGATCTACGGCGAATACTACCGGCGGCTCGGGATCGATCGCGTGATCGCGGTTCCGGTGGTCGCCGGCCCCGGGCTCGTGATGAGCTACGTGCTCAATCGCAAGGGGCTCGACTTCAGCGACGGCGAGCGCGACCTGCTCGACGCGCTGCGCCCGGCGCTGGCGAACCTGTATCGATTCGCGATGCTCGCCGGCGACTTCGCCCTGGCGCAGCCGCGGGCAACGCCGCTCACTCGGCGCGAAGAGGAAGTGCTGCGCTGGGTCGCGGCCGGCAAGACCGACCTGCAGGTCGCGGCGATCCTCGGGGCGAGCGTGCGCACCGTGCAGAAGCACCTCGAGAATGCCTACGTGAAGCTGGGCGTGGAGAACCGCACCGCGGCCGCGATGCGATTCGAAGAGTTGCGCCGGAACTCGCTGTCGCGCGCCTGATGAGGCGCCTACAAGCCCGCGATCGCCGTCTCGTAGGCGGCGGCGACTTCGGCCGGCGCGCTGGCGCTGGTGCGAAGGTCGCGGATCAGGCCGTCCTTCAATCCATAGATCCAGCCGTGCACCGTGAGGTCCTGCCCGCGCTCCCAAGCGTCGAGGACGATCGAGGTCTGGCAGACGTTGGCGACCTGCTCGATCACGTTCAGCTCGCAGAGGCGGTCGGTCTGCGCGTTCGGGTCGGCCAGCGCGGCGAGGGCCTCGCGGTGCTTCGCATGGACATCCTGTATGTGGCGCAGCCAGTTGTCGATGAGGCCGAGGCGCTTTTTTTGCAGCGCGGCCTTCACCCCGCCGCAGCCGTAATGGCCGACGACGATGATGTGGGCCACGTTCAGCACGTCGACCGCGAACTGCATCACCGAGAGGCAGTTGAGGTCGGTGTGCACCACGATGTTCGCCACGTTGCGATGCACGAACAATTCCCCGGGCAGGAGCCCCACGATATCGTTGGCGGGCACGCGGCTGTCGGCGCATCCGATCCAGAGGTAATTCGGCCGCTGCAGGCGCGAGAGCCTGGGAAAGAACTGCGGATCCTCGCTGCTGATGCGCTCGGCCCAGGCGCGGTTGTTGTCGAAGAGGTTCCTGAGCGCCGTCATGGCCCCGGTGTCGAAGCCGTCTTGGTGGCGATCGCGGTGAGGATGCCTTGCAGGATGGCGGTGGGCGGCGGCGGGCAGCCGGGGACCGCCACGTCGACGGGGATCACGTTGGCCACACGCCCGCACGTAGCGTAGCTCTCGCCCCAGATGCCTCCCGTGCAACCGCAATCGCCGACGGCGACCACGAGCTTCGGATGCGGCATCGCCTCGTAGGCAATGCGCAGCGCGCCTTCCATCGCCTTGGTCACGGGACCGGTCACGAGCAGCAGGTCGGCGTGGCGCGGGCTCGCGGCGAAGCGGATGCCGAGCGACTCGATGTTGTAGTACGGGTTGTTGAGCGCGTGGATCTCGAGCTCGCAGCCGTTGCACGATCCCGCATCCACGTGGCGAATGACCAGCGCGCGCCCCAGCATCTTCACGATCTTGTCCTCGATCGTGGCGGCGCGCACGCGCCATTCCTCGCGCGTGGCGGGCGCGTCCTCGTTCACCATGCGGGTCTTCAGGATCTTGAGGATCAGCGGAATCACGAGTCGTGCCCTGAGTAGCTCAGGTTGAAGCTCTTGTTGATGAGGGGAAAGTCGGGAACGATGTTGCCGATCACCGCGTGTTCCAGCAGCGGCCAGGTTTGCCACGAGGGGTCGTGCGCATGGCCGCGCCGGATGCGCCCGCCTTCGCCCGCTTCAAGCGCCACGAGTACTTCGCCGCGCCACCCTTCGACCCAGCCGACGCCGAATGCGCGGGGCGCCGGCGCGGGCAACGCGGAGCGCGTTTCGCCCGCGGGCATTCGCGACGTGATGAGCTCGATCAGGCGCAGCGACTCATAAAGCTCATCGAACCGCGCGCGCACGCGGTAGGCGACATCGCCCGCGACGTGGACGATCTTGCCTACGCCGAGCTCGCCATAGGGGTCGGCGGGGAAATCGACGCGCAGATCGAAGGCCTGCCCGCTCGATCGTCCGGCGAGCCCCGAGATTCCCAACGCGCTCGCGAGCTCGGGCGTGACGCGCCCGGCGGTGATGAAGCGATCCTGCAAGCCCGAATGCTCGTCGAAGACGTTCTGCAGTTCCAGCGTCTCGGCCCGGATCGCGCCGGCCTGGCGGGCGATCGCGGCGCGCTGCGCGTCGTCGGCGTCCGCCGCCACGCCCCCCGGGACGATGCAATCCATCGCGAAGCGGTGACCGAAGACCTCTTGGTTCAAGCGCAGCCATTGTTCCTTGAGGCGCATGAACTGCGCGAAGGCGAAGCCCAGCGCCGCGTCGTTGCCGAGCGCTCCGAGGTCTCCCAGGTGGTTCGCCACCCGCTCGCGCTCGAGCATGAGCGCGCGCAGCCATCCCGCGCGCGCGGGCGCGGTGATTCCGAGCAGCGACTCCGCCGCCTGCGCGTACGCCCACGCGTAGGCGACCGTCGAATCGCCCGAGATGCGTCCGGCGAGGCGGTAGCCGTCGGCGATGGTGAAATCCTCGAAACGCTTGTCGGCGCCCTTGTGCGTGTAGCCCAGGCGCTCCTCGAGGCGCAGTACCTTCTCACCGACCACGGAGAAGCGGAAGTGGCCCGGCTCGATGGTCCCGGCGTGGATCGGCCCTACCGCGATCTCGTGCACGCCGTCGCCTTCGACGCGGACGAACGGGTAGTCGTCGGGCGCGATCTCGCGCCGCGCCGCGGAATCGAAATCGCGGCGCAGCGGGAATTCATCCGCGCGCCAGGCGCCCTGCCGCAGCCATGGCCGGGAGTCGGCGGCCCCTTCGGCCGACACGCCGAGCAAGTCGTAGACCGCGCGTTGCATTCGCGCGGCCGCCGGGAAGAGCCCTGAAAGGTCGGGATAGGAGGGCCAGGCGGAGGCCACCGGCAGCTCGAGGATGGCGAGCCCATCGGGCACCGCGTACGCCGCGAACACGGAGAATGCCGCGTCGAGGTCGCGGTGATCCGCACCCCAGAAGGCCGCGATGCGCCCATGGCTCTCGCGCACCCGTCGCGCCGCCTCGACCCACTGTTCCCGGTCGACGCGCGCGAGCGATGCGGGGACCGCGCCGGCGAGTGCGCGCGTATCGAGAGGGATCCCGGGGATGCGCATGTCAGCCGAGGATGCGCGCGGCCTGCGTGTACCACGCCGCGAGATAGGGGGGAATGTAGAGCCCGAGCATCAGGCTCAATCCCAGGTGGACGAATACCGGCGTCAACGCCGGCTGGTGCGTCAACGGCGTGACCGTGGTGTCGCCGAACACCATCGGCTGCACGCGGCTGAATACGGCGGCGAACGCCACGCCGAGGGCGAGGAGCAGGATCGGAGTCGCCCAGGCGTGCTCGCGCATCGCGGTGGTGAGGATCAGGAACTCGCTCGCGAAGACTCCGAAGGGCGGCATGCCGAGGATGGCGAGGGTGCCGAACATGAGCCCCCAGCCCACGGTGGGGCTTACCTTGAGCAGCCCGCGAATGTCCTCCATCACCTGCGTGCCCGCCTTCTGCGTGGCATGTCCCACGGCGAAGAAGATCGCGCTCTTCACGAGCGAATGCACCGTCATGTGCAGCAGCCCGGCGAAATTGGCGATCGGCCCGCCCATGCCGAAGGCGAAGGTCATGAGCCCCATGTGCTCGATCGAGGAGTACGCGAACATGCGCTTCGCGTCGCGCTGGCGCGAAAGGAAGAAGGCGGCCACCACCACCGAGAGGAGCCCGAAGCCCATCATCATGTTGCTCGCGAAGCGCGAGTCGAGCGCGCCGTCGGCGAGCACCTTGCAGCGGATCACGGCGTAGAGCGCCACGTTGAG
>JBGOST010000255.1:0-4655 GCA_041476125.1 Usitatibacter sp.
ATCCTGTCGCTTCCCACCGGACAGGGGCTCGCCGTGAAGTGATGCGGGCTATCGGGTCGACGTTGGTTCGAAGATCTGGTCGAGGTGGTCGAGGAATTTCTTCGCCTCGTCGCGCGGGGATGACAGGAACGCCTCGATGAACCGCCGGTTGGCTGCGCCGGCGTCGCGACGCAGGACGGCGTCGGCGATGAGCCGGTCGGAGTATTCGAAGTATTCCTGCGGCGAGGCCGCGCAGAAATAGAGATCGAAATCGCGCTCGCGGGTAAAGATGGAGCGCATCTGTTCGCGCACCTGCGCGTTGTCGTCAGTGCCCGGGCCCTCGATGACCGGGGTGATCGCGCCGGGAACCCCCGTTTCCAGGCTCTCGACGCTCTTGTACATCACCGCGGGCTTGCCCGCGGCCATCGCTTCCTTCAGCGTGAAGCCGCACGGAAACGGAAACGAATCGAGAAAGAGGTCGATCGCCTGTGCGTAGAGCCGGGTGTCGATCCAACCGACAAAGCGCGCACGGTCGGCCACGCCCTCGCGCTCGAAATGCGACACGATCGAGCCGCGCTGCGCCTTGCCGGTCCAGAGAAAGCGCAGCTTGGGGTGCTTCTTCAATAGCCGGCTCACGGCGGCAAGGAACTCCGGGGAGTCGAGCTTTTCCTCGCGCCCGATCGACGCCGCCACCACGGCATCGGCGGGGAAGGTTTCGCGCAGCTCGCGTGCGGCCGCGCTCTTCGACGAGTCGAGCCAACGCGTGGAAGCCGTGCCGAGCGTGCGCCATTCGATGCCCTCCATCACCTTGCGGGTGACGGCATTCTCCATCGCGAGGTGCACATCGATCTCCTCGATGTCGCACGCGTGGTACTTCATCGCCCACCAGCCCTGCAGGGGTGCCATTCGCCGCGGAAAGGCGGCGGCCATGAGCGTGATGAACGAGATCCAGAAGCACGCCGCGTAGTTGCCCTCGGCGAGCGAGCGCTCGAGCACCAACAGTCGCTCGAAGAGTCCCATTCCGGCGCGCTCCTCGAGATACTGCAGCCGCGCCCCGCAACGCGCGAGCGCCTGTTCCATCTCCGCGCTGCGCCGCGTGGCGACGAAGACCGTGAACTCGTAATTGCGCGCGCCGATTTCGCGCACCGCATCCAGGGTCTCGATGAGCACGGCCACATGCGCGAGCATGCTGGCGCCGTGCACGAAGAAGGCGATTCGCCGGACCGGCTCGGGACGCCATGCCGCATGGCGCTTGCCGGGCGCGTGGGCCCGGGAGGCCGCCGCAAGCGCCGGAATCCATCGCGAAGTCGTCGCCTTGAACCAGGCTTGCGATTCGACGCGCTTCACGTGTTCCTCGTACGCGATGCTTTCCAGCAGCAGCGCGGTATCGAAGTTGCCGGCCCGGGCGGTGGCGATGATCCACGGAACGACCACGGTATCGAATACCTGCGCGGCCCAACGCTCCCGGCTCTGGGCCGTGAATCCGAGGAACGCCAACACCGCGATCGCGTGGGCGGGACGCAGCGCCGCCGCGCCGGGCTCCTCGGCAAACGGCGCGGCGAGCGCTCCGAGCGCCTCTTCGAGGGGATGGCGCGCCGAGGCGTGAGCGAGCAGGAGCCCGAACTGTGCCACGTACGCATTGATGCGCTTCAAAGGCTCATCGGGCAGGGTGGTTAGCGAGCCGAATACCTTCGGAAGGTCGAGCTTCCCCGAGCTCATCGCGGCAGGCCCCAAAACGCCGCCGAGGAGCATGGCGCTCGCCTGGAAGGCGCGCGCGAGGTCGCCGCGCCGGCGAAAAAGCTCTGCCTGCGCGTAGGCGGTGACCGGCTCGCGGGGGTAACGCTCGCTCAGGCGGCGCGCGACTTGCTCGAGGCGCGAAACGTCGGGGGAAACCAGCGCCTGCCGGAGCTCCCCCAGCGCGTCCTCGAAGCTCATCGCCGCATCCTAGAAAGCCTCGAAACGAAGCGTGAGGAGCACACCGCGCCGGGGGGCGTCGTAGCCCACCGCGCTCTCGAATCGCTTGTCGCCCAGGTTGGTCGCTGCGAGCTCGGCCGACCAGTACTTGAGGAAGGAATAGCGCACGCGCGCATCCACCACGGCGTAACCGCCGAGGCGCGAGGCCGGCGACTCGTTGTTCGAATCGAAGCGCGCCCCGCTCGCGAGCAGCGACACGCCCGCGCTCCAGGCGCCGAAGCGGCGCGTGGCTTCGAGCGTGCCGTGGCGCTCGGCGCGGCCGGAGAGCCGCAGGCCCGTGTCCTCGTCGCGGGGGCGTTGCGCCGTGAAGCGCGCGCTCCACGTCGTCCCGAGCCAGCGCGTCTCGAGCGAGGCCTCGATTCCGCGCACGCGGGCGCGTGCGACGTTCAGCACCGTCCCCGCGTCGAAGCTGAAGACGATCAGGTTTTCGAGGCGGTGGTCGAAACCCGTGAGGCGCCACTGCAGCGGCGCATTCGGCGTGCTCTTCAAGGAAACCTCGTAGCTCTTGCTGCGCTCGGGGAGCAACGCCGGGTTGGGCGTGTAGACTTCGAACGACGGCCCGTTGAGATCGAAGAACGTCGTGGCGCGGAAGCCGCGCGCCACGGTCGCCGCTATCACGGCCACCGAGGGCCATTCGACGCCGTAGCTCGCCGCGCCGGTATTGCGCTTGCCGAACTGGTCGTCCTCGTCGCGCCGCACGCTCGCCTCCAGGCGTTGGCCCGCGACGGACTCGTTCAACCCGAGCCACGCGGAATTGGTGTCACGATCGCGCTTCGTGAACGGGCTCGCTTCCTCGTCGCTCAGCACGTGCTGCCGCAATGTTTCGGCGCCCAGCACGAGCTTGCCGCTGGGAATGCCGATCTCGTTCACCCACGAGGCCTGGTCCTGACGTGTCTCGAGGAACGTATTGAAACCGCCGCGCACGACGAGGCGGTCGCGCCCCTGGCCCACGGCAATGCGGCTTTCCCACCACGGCATGAAGTGCGTCGAAGAGGTGAAGCGCACTCCCGTGAGGGTCTGGTCGTTGCGATCGTCTCCCGGGCCCGCGTCGAAATGCGTGCGTGCGCGCGAGCCGAACGCCTCGAGCTGAATCGTCTCGCCCTGCCACAGGCGCTGCGACATGCGCACGTTCATGAACGCGTTCTCGTAGGGATCACGATCGGCGTTGTAACCGAACGCCCTCGGGTTGGTGGCGCTGGGAGCGTCCACCTTGCGCACGCCCACGGAGAACGCGAAGCGCGTGCCCGCGTCCTCGGTGGAAAGGCCCGCGGACAAGCGTCGATCGTTGTCGGTGCCGTAGCCCGCGGCCGCGAAGAGGTGCGGCACTTCCTTGCCGCGCGTGAAGATCTGGATCACCCCGCCGATCGCCTCGGGCCCGTAGAGGCTCGACATCGGCCCCTTGACGATCTCGATGCGCTCGATCAAATCGAGCGGGATGTGCTCGATCGAGGTGGTGCCGATGGTCGCCGAGCCCACGCGCAGCCCGTCGACGAGCACCAGCGTCTGCGCGGTTCCCGCGCCGCGAATGAAGAGCGTCTGCGGCTGGCCCGGGCCCCCTGTGGCGCGCAGCTCGATCCCCGCCTTGCGTTGCAGGATCTCGCCCAGCGACAGCGGCCCGGCCTCCTCGAGGTCCTCGCGCGTGATGACGACGGTATCGCGCAGGGTACTCGCCGCGCTCAAGCCCCGGGTGGCGGTGACCACCACCGGGTCGAACGTCCTGGAGGGTGCCAACGAGGAGATGCCCTGGGCCTGCGCGCCCAGGCTGGCGAGGCCCGCGAGCCCCGCGATGGAGAGGGATTTCATGACCGTCCTTCGAGCGAGCGGCGAGCGTCCCCGCATGCCGCAGGTTTTCGACAGGGGACAGACCCCGGTTCTTCCTGGGTGGGGTCTGTCCCCGGTTCTTGGCAAGGGGACCGGTCTCCGGGCTTGCAGGAACCTCGATCGCCGCCTTCCCACGGCGTTGAACGCCGCAGTGGCATGTGGACGATCAAATCCTGCTTACCGTTGCGGGGGCAGCGCCGGCGTCTCACCGGCTTCCCGTGCATCCCTTCGCTCGCGGCATGATACGCCAGCGCGGCGCAATGCGCTCGAAATGACTTTCAAAAGAGCGCCTTATGCATTGACGAGGCATGGGTTTTCCAATAGGGTTTGGTGCATGGATCCGGAACTCGACGTTCTCGAGGCAAAGCTCGCGCAGCTGGTGCAGCGCCTGGAGGCCTTGCGCGAGGAGAACCGCGAGCTGCGCCAGCAGCTTGCGACGCGCACGGATGAGAACGCGCGGCTTGCGGAAAAGCTGGGCGCGGCCAAGTCGCGCATCGAGGCCCTGCTCAAGCAGATCCCGGAAACCGAGACATGAGCGCCGAGGAGAAGGCGCGCGAGAGGGGCGCTCTCACCGTGAGCCTGCTCGGGCGTGAATTCCGCGTGGCCTGCCCCGACGGGGAAGAAAAGCAGCTGCTCGCCTCGGCCGATTACCTCAACCGCAAGTTGAAGGAAGTTCGCGACACCGGCAAGGTGGTCGGCAACGAACGCATCGCGATCATGGCGGCGTTGAACATCGCGCACGAGTTCATGTCGGACCGGTCAGGTGCGGCGACATTTGACGGCAGCGCGATTCGTCGTAGAATCACCGCAATGCAGGAAACTCTCGAAGCGGCGCTTGCCGCCGATCAGGAGAAGCTCTTCTAGGTTTCCTGCGGTGTTCG
>JBGOST010000256.1:0-4630 GCA_041476125.1 Usitatibacter sp.
CGCGTGAACCTCGAGCAGGCGAAGATCGACTTCGTGCTGGTCGAGGACGAACCCTCATCCCGGCCTTCTCCCAAGGGAGAAGGTGGCTTTTCTCCCTCTCCCTTGGGAGAGGGTCGGGGAGAGGGTAAGAAAAAGCCTCGCGACCAGGACAAGCGAATGTCGAAGATCGAATCGCGTTTCACCGACGGCAAGAGGAAGAAGAAGTGACGACCAAGACCCTCACCGGCTTCCACGCCGTCACGAGCCGCCTCAGGCAGCGCCCCGAGACCGTGCACGAGATCTATGTCGACGCGGAGCGCAACGACGGGCGCGTGAAGGACCTGCGCGAGCTCGCCAAGCGCCTGAACGTGCGCGTGATCCCGGTCGACATGAAGCGGCTCGACGGCATGACGGGCGGGGTGCGCCACCAGGGCGTGGTGGCCCAGGCCGAGCCGGTCAACATGCCGCAGTTCATCGAGGACGTGCTCGAGGGCATCACCGAGCCGCCGCTGCTCCTGATCCTCGACGGCGTGCAGGACCCGCACAACCTCGGGGCGTGCCTGCGCGTGGCCGATGGCGCCGGCGCGCACGCGGTGATCGCGCCCAAGGATCGCAGCGTGGGCCTTACCACCGCGGCCATCAAGGTCGCCTCGGGCGCGGCCGAATCCGTTCCCTACATCGTGGTGACGAACCTCGCCCGCACCATGCGCGACCTGAAGGACAAGGGCATCTGGCTCATCGGCACCGACGAGACGGCGACCGAATCGATCTACAAGGCGAAGATCGACGGCGCGGTGGGCATGGTGCTGGGCGCCGAGGGCGAGGGCCTGCGCCGGCTCACCAAGGAGAGCTGCGACCTGCTCGTTTCCATCCCGATGATGGGCACGGTGGACAGCCTCAACGTGTCGGTGGCGAGCGGGATCTGCCTCTACGAGGCGCGGCGCCGGCGCTTCAAGTGACGCGGCGGCGAGCCCGCGGAATCCCTAGGCGTGGCGCAGCGCCTCCACCGGATCCAGGCGCGCGGCGGCGAGCGCCGGGTACACGGTGCAGGCGCAGCCCACGACGAGAGCCAAGGTTACCGGTGCGCCAAGCGCCCATACGCTGACGGCCACCGGCCATCCCAGCAGCGCCGCGATCACGAGCGCGACGAGACCGATCGCCAGCCCGACCGCGGCTCCCAGCGCCGTGAGCACCGCCGCCTCGGCGAAGAACTGCCGCGCGATGTCGCGTCGCGTGGCGCCGAGGGCGCGGCGGATGCCGATCTCACGAGTGCGCTCCGAAACGTTCGCGAGCATCGCGCTCATGATTCCCACGCCTCCCGCGAGCAGCGACACCAGCGCGATGCTTCCGATCAGCAAGTTGAAACTGCGGCGCGCGCGCTCGGCCTGCCGCAGCAGCTCCTGCGGCGCGATCAGCTGGTAGTCCTCGACGCCGCGATGCGCAATCGCGAGCGTGCGGCGCACCAACGGAAGCGACTCGGCGACATCGCCGGAGCGCCGGAATTGCGCGACGATCTCCGTCACCCCTGCCGATTGCGCGGCGAACGCGGTCTCGGCTCCGATCGGCACGAGAACCGCGTTGTCGAAATCGCGCGCCGCGATCGCCCCGGCCTCGCGGTTGCGCCGGTCCGGGCGACGCAGCACGCCCACGACGCGGCAGGGCGATTCCTGGATTCGCAGCGTGCCGCCGGCTTGCGCGTCCGGACCGAGGCGCCGCGCGACATCCTCCCCGACCACGCACACGAGCGAGCGGCTGCGCACGTCATCCTCGGTGATGAAGCGCCCGCGGTCCAGCTCTACCCGGTACACCGCGATGAGCTCCGGCCCCGTCGCGATGACCTGAGGCGCGGCACCGCGCGCCAGGCCCGCGACCGAGGCGGGCACCTCGCGCACCGCCGACCAGCGCGTGATCGAGGGCACCGCCTCCCGCAGCCGCTCGCCGTCGGCGAGGGCGAGCCCGGCAGATCCGCGGCGCCGCGCTTCCAGCACCTGCTCCGCCGTCTGGCCGCCGGCGCGCACGATCACGTTGCGCGTGCCGAGCTGCTCGATCTGCCCGAGCGCCTGGCGCTTCGCGCCTTCGCCCAGCCCCAGCAGGATCACGAAGGTGACCACGCCCAACACGACTCCGAGCGTGGAGAGCGCGGCGCGCAGGCGCTGCAGCGCGAGCGAATGCAGGGCGGAGCGGGCCTCAGCGAGCAAGGCGGCCGTCCCGGATGGAAACGCGGCGCGCGGCGCACGACGCGATCGCCTCGTCGTGCGTGACGATCACGACCGTGGTTCCCTCCGCGTTAAGCTCCTGCAGGATGGCGAGGATCTCGCGGCCGGTCGCCGAGTCGAGATTCCCCGTCGGCTCGTCGGCGAGGATCGCCTCGGGATTTGCGACGATCGCGCGCGCGATGGCCGCGCGCTGCAGCTCGCCGCCGGAGAGCTCCGCGGGTCGATGATCGAAGCGCTTGCCGAGCCCGACGCGCCCAAGGGCGAGCGCGGAGCGCTCCAGCGCCTCGCCCGTCGGCGTTCGCGCGTACGCGAGGGGGAGAGCGACGTTTTCGAGGATGCCGAGCTGCGGGATGAGATGAAATCCCTGGAACACGAAACCGATCGAGCTGCAGCGCAGGCGCGCGCGTTCCTCGTCATCCAGGGCGGACAATTCCCTGCCCGCCACGCGACACGAGCCGGCGCTGGGAACCTCGAGCGTGCCGATCACGTGGAGCAGCGTCGATTTGCCGGAGCCGGAGGGTCCCATGATCGCCACGAGCTCGCCGCGGGCGATGGCGAGGTCGATCCCGCGCAGCGCGTGCACTTCGCGGCCGCAGCGCACGAACGTCTTGCGCAGGCCCTCGGCCTCGATGAAAGCACTCATGGTCAGGGCTTGACGAGGCTCACGCGATCGCCCTCGGCGAGGCCGGCAAGCACCTCGACGAGGTCGTCGCCGCGCCGCCCGAGCGTCACGGGATGCGCGGCGATGCCATCCCCACCCACCGAGTAGCAGATCGCCTGCGATCCCTGATAGAAGATCGCCGGAATGGGCAGCGCGAGCACGTCGCGCACGCGGTCCGAGATGATCTCCGCGCGCGCGGTCATCCCCGGGCGAAGTCGCTCGTCGCGCGCCTCGAGCGCCACCGTCAGCTGGAAATGCTTGCCCGCGGCGCCCGCGACCGCGTTCTCGAGCGCGAGGGCGCCCACGCCGCTCACGCGCGCGCGCAACGCCAGCTCGGGATAGGCATCGACGCGCACCGTCGCCTCCTGTCCCGCGCCGATCTTGTGAAGATCCTCCTCGCGCACGCGCGCGCGCACGATGAAAGCGGAGAGGTCGGGAAGGTAGAGGATGGGCTGGCCCTGCCACACCGTGTCGCCGGCGCGCAGGCGCCGTTTCTGATCGCCGTGGAAGGTCTCGTGGAGCACGACGAAACCCGAGCCTGGCGCGCGCAGGATCGTTTTCTCGAGCTCGGCGCGGACGAGGTCGCGCGCGTCGCGCG
Source organism: Usitatibacter sp. (assembly GCA_041476125.1). Taxonomy (GTDB): domain Bacteria; phylum Pseudomonadota; class Gammaproteobacteria; order Burkholderiales; family Usitatibacteraceae; genus Usitatibacter. The sequence continues at coordinate 3,455 of JBGOST010000256.1, forward strand.
TCGTCCCCGCTTCCGCGACGGCCTTCTTCTCTTCCGCCATCACCTGCGCGAGGCGGTATACGGACTCGCGCTTCATGCGCTCGACCGCGCTTTCGGCCTTCTGCAGCTGCACCTTGAGCGCGGCGGCCTTGCGCTGCGCCTGCCCGAGCTCGCCGGCGACGGGGATGTCGCGGCGCGCGAGCGCTTCGAGGTCGTCGATGTAGGCGAGGTAGCGCGCGTGCTCCTGGCGCGAGTTCTGCGCCTCGAGCTCGGCATTGGCCAGCGCCTTCTCGACCTGCGCCTTCTCCAGCTCGACGGATTGCCGCGTGAAGGCGACCACCGCTTCGCGGCTGCGCAGCTCTCCGGCCAGGCGCAGGGCCTCCGACTCGATCGGCGCCGAGTCGAAGCGTACCAGCACGTCGTCCTTTTCCACGCGCGCGCCGTCCGCGACGATCTGGATGATCTTGCCGCGGTCGGCGCGCAGCGACGAGATCACGTTCTCGCCGCGCGCCGCATCGAGCACGCCGACCACGTCGACGCGGATGTCGAAGCTCGCCCTGCGCGCCGCCGCCACACTCTTCGCTCCGGGATCCGGGGCCCCCGAAAAGATCGACCACGTCGCGCCCAGCAGCACGGCACCGGCGAAGGTGGTCGCGATCCATCCGCGTCGGCCCGGCACCTTCACGGCAGGAGCCTTCCCGTAGCCGCGCGCAAGCCGTGGATGCCAATCGCGTGCTCGGCCTGCGCTCCGGCGAGGTCGGTGCGGGCGCGGTGCAGCTCCGTCTCGGCCTCGATCAGGTCGAAGTTGTCCGCCATGTCGTGCGCGAACTTGACCTCGGCCAGGGCGAGCTTGGCCTCGGCCTGCCGGATCTGCTCCTCGCGCAGCCCCATGCGCGCGCGCGATTCCTCGATGGCGCGCACCTGCTGGCGGACCTGCCGCCGGATGTCGTCGGACTTTTCGGCGAGCGTGCTCTCGAGCGCTTCGAGCCGGACGATGGCGCGCCGGTGACGCTCGCGTTCGGCGGTGCGCAGGATGTCGCCGGATACCTGGAGGAAGACGCCCCACTGCCGCTGCGTCACGGGAACCAGCGAGCCGAGGATCGGATCGCCGAGCGCCGCATGCCCGTAGCTGAGGTTGAGGGCGAGGTCGGGGAGGGTGGCCTTTCCCGCCACCACCACGGCCCTGCGCGCCTCGCC
>JBGOST010000257.1:0-4614 GCA_041476125.1 Usitatibacter sp.
CGGGCCGTCGCAGGTCGAGAACCTCTACACCGAAGCGCTGCTGCGCGAGAGCTTCGCCGAGCTCGAGGTCCTGCACCTCGCCGCGCACGATGACGCCGTGGACGAAGGGCCTGGCCATCGCGGCATGTCCGCGCTCATCGACCTGGTCGCGCGCCGTCCCGGACTCGCGGGAGGTTGACCGCCATCAAGGGTGACCGTGGCGGCGGAGCCAGAATCGATCACATGAAGATCACTCGCCGTGCATTCCTCGCGGCCGCAGCGGCCATGGCCGGCGCGGCGTCCCTGCCCGCCCGCGCCGCGGCGCCCTTCGATCGACAGCGGCTGCGCATCCCGGAGCTGATGGACGCCCGCGGCCTCGGGCAATCGATCGCGATCGAGGCGCGTGCCGGTACCACCGCCTTCTTTCCCGGCATCGGCAGTCCCACCCTCGGTTACAACGGCACCTATCTCGGGCCGACGATCCGGGTGTACAGCGGCGACGAGGTCGAGATGACGGTCGCGAATCGCCTGCGGCAACCCACCACCGTGCACTGGCACGGCCTGCTGGTCCCGGGCGAGCTCGACGGCGGACCGCACCAGACGATCGATCCCGGCGCGACATGGCGGCCGGTGCTTCCCGTGCGCCAGCCCGCGGCGACACTCTTCTACCACTCGCACCTGCACCACGCGACGGCCGAGCAGGTCTATGCAGGGCTCGCCGGCATGTTGATCGTGCGCGACGCGGCCGAGGAGGCGCTCGGGCTGCCCTCCGAGTACGGCGTCGACGACCTTCCCCTGCTGCTCCAGGACCGGCAGTTCGCGGGCGGCCGGCTCGTGATGCCCGGCGGCATGATGACCCTGATGCAAGGCGCGCGCGGCGATACGATCCTCGTGAACGGGACGCCCGACGCGTTCGCGCGCGTTCCCGCGCGCCGCGTGCGGCTGCGCCTCGTGAACGCCTCCAACGCCCGCGACTATCACCTCACCTTCGACGACTACCGGCCCTTCCACTGGATCGCCACCGAGGGCGGGCTTCTCGAAGCGCCGCTCGAGCGGCGCTCCATCTCGCTCGCGCCCGGCGAACGCGCGGAAATCCTGGTGGATTTCTCGGACCGCGCCCCGGCGATGCTCTTGACCGGCCCCGATCGCAACTCGCCGATGATGGGCATGATGGGGCGGCCCGGCGGCCCGTTCGCGGATCCCGGCTCCCAACCCGTGCTCGCCTTCGAGGTGGGCCCGCGCGAAGGAGCGAGCGCCCCCGTTCCCGAACGACTCGCGGGGCAGGAGGCTTGGGATCCGTCGCACGCCGTGCGGCGCCGCCGCTTCGTCCTCGAGATGGGGATGGGGATGATGGGCGGACGCGGCATGGGTGGCATGGGCATGGGTGGCATGGGCATGCGCGGCGGCATGGACCTGTTCACGATCAACGGCCGCGCGTTCGACATGGCGCGCATCGACGAGCGGGTGCACCTGGGCGACCTCGAGATCTGGGATGTCGCCGCGGAGATGATGGCCCACCCGTTCCACATCCACGGCGCGCATTTCCGGGTGCTGGGCCGCGGCTCCGGCGGGCCGGGCGCGCAGGATGCCGGGTTGAAGGACACGGTGCGAGTCGAGGAGCCGGTGCGGCTGCTGGTTCGGTTCACGCAACCCGCGAACGAAGCGCCTTTCATGTACCACTGCCACATCCTCGAGCACGAGGACCACGGCATGATGGGTCAATTCACGGTCACCTGAGGACGAATGCCATGGATCTGCTCGCATTCGCACGGGGACCGGCGCTCACCTTCGCGCTCGCCGTCTTCGCGCTCGGCAGCCTCTGGCGCATTCTCGGCATCCTGCGCCGCCCGGCGCGGCGCGAGCTCTCCGAGCCGCGCAGCACGGCCACCGGCGCGGGGGCCGCGCGCGCGATCGCGAGCCACATGTGGCACGCGAAGAATTTCCGCCGGCGCAGCCTCGCCCGCTCGCTCAACGCGTACGCCTACCACATCGGGCTCGCGATCGTCGCTTTCGGCTTCATGCCGCACATCGCGTTCATCGAGCGCCTGACGGGGCTCTCCTGGCCGGCCCTGCCCGGCTGGATCTTCGTCGCCGCCGTGGCGCTCACCTTCGTCGGTCTCCTCTATGCACTGATGGAGCGCCTCGCCTCCCCGGTGCTGCGCCTGCTATCCAACTTCGACGACTACGCGAGCTGGGTGGTGACGATCCTGCCCATGGTGACCGGCATGGCGCTCCTCACGCTGCCGCTCGCCTCGCGCTACCCGATCGCGCCCGACCGGCCGGTGGCGGTGGCGCTGCACCTCCTCGCGCTCGAGCTGCTGCTCGCGTGGCTGCCGTTCAGCAAGCTCGCGCACGCCTTTCTCGTCTTCATTTCCCGGGGAGCCACCGGAGCCGCTTTCTCGCGCAAGGGGGCGGCCGCATGAACGCTCCCGCGGCCCGCTGGGACAAGCAGGGCGCGCGCGGCGATGCCGAGCGCGTGGCGGGCGCGATGTCCGCCTTCATGCGCGACTTCGGGCGCACCGCGGCGATCTACCTGGAATCGTGCATCCATTGCGGCCATTGCGCCGAGGCGTGCCACTTCTACGTCGCCACGCGCGAGGCGAAGTACACGCCGATCTGGAAGATCGAGCCCTTCAAGCAGGCGTACCAGCGCGAGGCCGGCCCGTTCTCCTGGGCCTACAGGATGCTCAACCTGAAGCGCGCCGTCACCCTCGGGGAGCTCGAGGAGTGGCAGGAGCTCCTCTACGATTCATGCACGATGTGCGGACGCTGCACGCTCGCCTGCCCGATGGCGATCGACATCGCGGGCCTGGTCGGCCTCGCGCGCCACGGCATGTTCGAGGCGGGGCTCGCGCCGCAGGACCTGTGGGCGGCCGCCGATCGCGCGGAGCGCGAGGGCAGCCCGCTGGGCGCCACGCCCAAGGTGCTGCGCGAGCGCCTCGAGTGGCTCGCCGACGAGCACGACGTCCCCATGCACCTGGATCTCGAGCAGGCCGACGTGCTGGTCACGCTCTCCTCCGTCGAGATCATGAAGTACCCGCTCTCGCTCGTCGCCGCCGCGAAGGTGATGGAGCACGCCGGCTATTCATGGACGATTTCCTCGCGCGGCTACGAGGCGACCAATTTCGGCATGCTCTCGGGTAACGTCGCATGGCAGCGCGACATGACGCGAAAGCTCGTCGACGCGGCCATCGCCTGCGCGGCGAAGCTCGTGGTGCTGCCCGAGTGCGGCCACGCCTATTCGGCGCTGCGCTGGCAAGGCGCCGAGGTGCTCGGCCGTGCGCTGCCCTTCCGCGTGCTGCACATCTCCGAGTTCCTCGCCGAGAACGTGGCCGATGGGCGCATCCGCGTGAAGCCCCTCGAGGCTTCGGTCGCCTTCCACGATCCCTGCCAGGTCTCGCGCCGCGGCGGGGCCACGCAGGCGCCGCGCGCCGTGCTCGCGGCCCTGGGCCTGGAGCTGCGCGAGACCGAGGATTCGGGAGACTTCAACTTCTGCTGCGGCGGCGGCGGAGGCGTGATCGCCAACCCGCGCGCCGACGCACTGCGCCACAAGGCGTTCGAGATCAAGATGCGCCAATTGGACGCCACCGGCGCCGGGATGACGGTGACGAGCTGCGCCAACTGCCGCCTGTCCTTCGACGACGGCCAGGCGCACTATGGCTGGGGCCGCAAGATGGGCAGCCTGCTCGAATTGGTGGCCGAGCGCCTGGCTTGACAGCGCACCCTTCATATTAGACATTGCTAATATGTCCCAACCCTTCGCACGGAGACGACCATGACCGTCATGACTCACGACAAGGAGCTGGACGCGCGCGGCATGAATTGCCCGCTGCCGATCCTTCGAGCACGCAAGGCGCTCAACGAAATGACGAGCGGCCAGGTGCTGCGCATCGTGGCCACCGACCCGGGGTCGGTCAAGGACTTCGAGGCGTTCTGCAAGCAGACGGGCAACGAGCTGCTGTCGCAATCGGCCGGCGAGAAGGAATTCACCTTCTACATGCGCAGGAAGTAGCCCCGGCATGAACACGCGGCGCGCGGTATTCGTCGGGCACGACATCTATCGCGAGGCCGCTTACGGCAAGCTGCATCCGCTTGCGATCCCGCGCGTGGAGTCGGTCGTGGACTTGTGCCGCGCGCTCGGCTGGCTCGCCGATGGCGAGTATCACGTGAGCCCGCGCGCCACCGAGGAGGAGCTCGCCGCCTTCCACGATCGCGGCTACGTGAGCGCGCTCCGCGAAGCCTCCGCCTCGGGAAGCGTCGACGCCGCCACGCGCGCGCGCCACCACATCGGCACGATGGAAAACCCGATCTTCGCGGGCGTCTTCGAGCGCGCCTCGACGAGCGTGGGCGGCTCGATTCACGCCGCGCGCCTCGCCCTCGAAGGGCGCGTCGCCTACCATCCCGCCGGCGGCACCCATCACGGCCGCGCCGATCGCGCGAGCGGCTTCTGCTTCTTCAACGATCCGGTCTTCGCGCTCCTCACCCTGCTCGACGCCGGGGTGGAGCGCGTGGCCTACGTGGACATCGACGCGCACCACTGCGACGCGGTGCAGGACGCCTTCGCCGCCGACCGGCGGGTGCGCACCGTCTCGATCCACGAGGCGCCGCGCTGGCCGCACACCGGGGCGCTCGACG
>JBGOST010000258.1:0-4572 GCA_041476125.1 Usitatibacter sp.
GTGCAATTCATCACGGTCGCCACGCCGCCAGAGGAGGATGGTTCGGCCGATCTGCAGTACGTGCTCATGGCGGCGCGCAATATCGGGCGCCACATGGAGGATTATCGGTTGGTGGTCGGCAAATCGACGGTACCGGTCGGCACCGCGGCCAACGTGCGCGCGGTGATTGCGGAAGAACTTGCGCGCCGCGGCAAGACCATCGATTTCAGCGTGGTGTCCAATCCGGAGTTTCTCAAGGAAGGCGCCGCGGTCGAGGATTTCATGCGCCCCGACCGCATCGTGATCGGCGCCGAGGATCCCGAGGCGATCGCCGCGATGCGCGAGCTCTACGCGCCGTTCCAGCGTAACCACGAGCGCCTGCAGGTGATGGACATCCGCTCCGCGGAGCTCACCAAGTACGCCGCCAACGCCATGCTCGCCACGCGGATCTCGTTCATGAACGAGCTGGCGCTGCTCGCCGAGAAGCTCGGCGCGGACATCGAGCACGTGCGCATCGGCATCGGCTCCGACCCGCGCATCGGCTACCACTTCCTCTATGCGGGCGCGGGCTATGGCGGGTCGTGCTTTCCCAAGGACGTCACCGCCTTGCTGCGCACCGGGCAGGAGTGCGGCGTGGACCTGAAGGTGGTGCGCGCCGTGGAAGAGGCCAACGAGCGGCAGAAGGGCGTGCTCGCCGAAAAGATCGTGCGGCGTTTCGGCGCCGACCTCGCGGGGCGCAACTTCGCCCTCTGGGGCCTTGCGTTCAAGCCCAATACGGACGACATGCGCGAAGCACCCAGCCGCGTGATGGTGGGCGAGCTCACCAAGCGCGGCGCGCGCGTGACCGCGTTCGACCCCGTCGCGATGGACGAGGCGCGCAAGATCTACGACGGCGACAAGTCGGTCACCTTCGCGGCGACGGCGATGGCGGCCGCACAGGGCGCCGACGCGCTCGTCATCATGACCGAGTGGAAGGCGTTTCGCAGCCCCGACTTCGAAGAGCTCAAGAAGGCGCTCAAGTCGAAGGTCATCTTCGACGGGCGCAACCTTTACGAGCCGGCGGTGGTGCGCTCCCACGGCCTCGAGTACCACCCCATCGGCAGGGGCGGGGCGCGAGCGTGAACGTGAACCTGGCCTCGCTGCCCGACTTCACGCGCTGCCGCGTGCTCATCGCCGGCGACGTGATGCTCGACCGCTACTGGTTCGGCGACGTGAGCCGCATCTCGCCCGAGGCCCCCGTGCCGGTGGTGCACGTGAAGCGCACCGAGGAGCGGCCCGGGGGCGCGGCCAACGTCGCGCGCAACATCACCGCGCTCGACGGGCGCGCCACGCTGCTTTCGGTGGTGGGCAAGGACGAGGCCGCCGATTCCCTCGAGAGGCTGCTGGCGAGCGAGAACGTGAGCGCCTCGCTGCATCGCGACGCCGCGATCTCGACCACGGTGAAGCTGCGCGTCATCGGCCAGCAGCAGCAGCTCCTGCGCATCGATTTCGAGCGCTCGCCAAGCCACGAGGTCCTCTCGGCCAAGCTCGACGAATACGAGAAGCTCGTCGACGAGGCCGATGCCGTGGTGCTTTCCGACTACGGCAAGGGGGGCTTGGAGCACGTGCAGCGGATGATCGCGTTGGCGCGCGGCCACGGCAAGCCGGTGCTGGTCGATCCCAAGGGCTGGGACTACACGCGCTATCACGGTGCCACGCTGCTCACGCCCAACCGCGCCGAGTTCCGCGAAGTCGTGGGCCGCTGGAGCGACGACGCGGATTTCGCGCGCCGCGCCCAGAAGCTGCGCGCCGAGCTCGAGCTTGCTGCGCTCATCGTGACGCGCAGCGAGGAGGGCATGTCGCTCTTCACCGCCGAGGAGAGCTACCACGAGCCCACCAAGGCGCGCGAGGTGTTCGACGTGAGCGGCGCCGGGGACACGGTGATCGGCGTGCTGGCACTCATGGTGGCCGCCGGATCCGACCTGCACGCGGCGATGCGCGTGGCCAACCACGCTGCCGGCATCGTGGTCGGCAAGCTCGGCACGGCGGTCGTGCACCGCGACGAGCTCGTCGCGAGCCTGAGTGCCAGCCCCTGATGGCCGTGATCGTCACCGGCGCGGCGGGCTTTATCGGCTCGAACCTGGTCAAGGCGCTCAACGACCGCGGCGTGAAGGATGTCATCGCGGTCGACAACCTGTCGCGCGCCGACAAGGTCGCGAACCTGACCGACCTCGAGATCTCGGACTTCATCGACAAGCGCGAGCTTCCCGCGCGCCTGTCCCGGGGCGAATTCGACGGCAAGGTGAGCGCGGTGCTCCACCAGGGCGCTTGTTCCGACACCATGGAGACCGACGGGCGCTACATGATGGAGAACAACTACCGTTACTCGCTCGACCTTCTCGCCTGGTGCCAGGCGCGCGGCGTTCCCCTCATCTACGCCTCGTCGGCTTCGGTGTACGGAGCGGGAAGGACCTTCAAGGAGTCGCGCGAGCACGAGGCGCCGCTCAACGTCTACGGCTACTCGAAGTTCCTGTTCGACCAGGCGGTGCGCCGCCAGCTCGCCCAGCGCACCGCGCAGATCGCGGGATTCCGCTATTTCAACGTCTACGGCCCGCGCGAAGCGCACAAGGGGCGCATGGCTTCGGTCGCCTTCCACTTCTTCAACCAGTACCAGGCCGAGGGGCGCGTGCGGCTTTTCGAGGGCAGCGGCGGCTTCGGCCCCGGAGAGCAGAGCCGCGACTTCATCTGCGTGGAGGACGTGGTTCACGCCAACCTGCATTTCCTCGACCGAGCGCAGCTCTCGGGCGTCTTCAACATCGGCACCGGGCGCGCCGAGAGCTTCAACGAGATGGCGCGCGCCACCGTCAACGCGATTCGCCGCGCGCGGGGCGAGAAGGCGCTGTCGCTGCCCGAGCTCAAGGCCTCGGGAGCGATCGAGTACATCGCGTTTCCGCCGCAGCTTCGCGACAAGTACCAGAGCTTCACCCAGGCCGATGTCGGCGCGCTGCGCGCCGCCGGCTACGACCGGCCGTTTCTCGGCGTCGAGGAGGGCGTGGCGCGTTATGTCCAGGCGCGCCTCGCGAGCGTCGTCGCGCGATGAAGGGCGCGCTCCCGGGTGTGGCCGTTCTGTTGGCCGTTCTCGCCGGCTGTGCGGCTCCGGAGCAAGCGCCCGCGAATGCGGCCAACGCGATCGCGCTGAGGAACGCCGGCTTCGAGACCGATCCCGATCTGCAGCGCCCCTGCGCGCTCGGCTGGGATTGCACCATGCATGCCGACCCGCAGTCGTTCCGCTTCTTCCATGACGCTCGCGCCCCGGCGAGCGGCAAGAGGAGCTTCTGCATCGAGCCCGTAAGCGGGGAGCCGTGGGCTTTGGTCACCCAGGGCATCCATGACCCGCCGTTTCGCGGCGCGACGGTGCGGCTCTCGCTCGCGGTGCGCGTGGAGGGGGCTTCAGGCAATGGAGCGGGGCCGTGGATCCTGATCCAGACCGACGAGGGCCGCAAAGTCCACCGGCAGATGCTCGTCAACGGTTCGCATGGATGGCAGCGCGTCGAGGTCGAAGTCGCGGTGCCCGCCAACGCGCAGATCGTCGAGGTCGGCGCGACCCTCGAAGGCCGCGGCCGCGCGTGTTTTGACGACGCCCGGCTTGAAGTCGTACCGGGATTGAAAAACCCCGTATAATCAAGCCCGTTTTGTCTGTCCGGTGCGCCGGACGCCAAGGCACCGGGAGGTGAAGGATGGCATCGGATCCCTGCCGTAGCGCCAATCCCCGCCGCAGCACACGAAAAAATATTTTCTAACTGGAGAACAAGATGAAGAGAGTCGCATTGCTATTCGCGGCTTTGCTGGCCTACGCGGGCATGGCAATCGCCGCAGTCAACATCAACAGCGCCACCAAGGAGCAGCTCGAGGCCCTGAACGGCATCGGACCGGTCAAGGCCCAGGCGATCATCGACTATCGCAAGAAGAACGGCCCCTTCAAGTCGCTCGAAGACATCATGAAGGTCGAGGGCATCAAGGAAGGCACGTTCGCGCAGATCAAGGGCGACATCGCGCTGAGCGGCACGACGGTCGTGCCCAAGACAGCGGGCGCAGCGGTCAAGGAGAAAGCCTCCGAGACCAAGGCCGCCGTGAAGGAAAAGGCCGCCGACGTGAAGGCCGATGTGAAGACAGGCGCCGCCACCGCCAAGGAAAAGGCCGCCGACGCCAAGGCGACGGTGAAGGAGAAGGCCAGCGACACGAAGGCCACCGTCAAGGAGAAGGCCGCTGACGTCAAAGCCGACGTGAAGTCGGGCGCGGCCACGGTGAAGGAAAAAGCCTCCGACGCCAAGGCCACGGTCAAGGAAAAGGCCGCCGACGTGAAAGCCGAGGTGAAGGAGAAGACCACCAAGACCGATACCGCCGCCGAGAAGAAAGCGGCCGCGGACAAGGCAGCCGCCGAGAAGAAGGCCGCCGCAGCGAAGGCGGCCCAGGAGAAGAAGGCTGCCGCCGAGAAAGCCGCGGCCGAGAAGAAGGCCGCCGCCGCGGAGAAGAAAGCCGCCGCCGCGAAGGCTGCCGCCGACAAGAAAGCCGCCGCCGAGAAAGCCGCGGCCGAGAAGAAGGCCGCCGCCGAGA
>JBGOST010000259.1:0-4561 GCA_041476125.1 Usitatibacter sp.
CACCGCGAACCACAGCGTATAGAAGGGGTTCGAGGGCGTGACCGCGGTGGCGTCGCTTCCCAGGCCCCAGGGGATGCCGCTGTCCTGCACCATACGCATCGGCGGCATGACGAAGGTGCGGTCTCCGTGCACCTTCATCATCAGCAGGCCCTGGATCGTGGGCCGGCTCTGGAGCTGCACGTACATGCCCAGGCGGCGCAAGCGATCGAGATCCCGCGGCTCGAGCTGGTCGGCGTGCACCAGCGTCCAGCGAAGCCCCTTTATCGGCCTCACCTTGTTGATCGCCTCGAACTCGGTGAGGAACGCATCGATCGAGCCGCGAAGCTGCGCGTGCACGACCAGGGCCATGCCCTGATCGGCGACGGCTTGGGCCACACGGCGCCACTGCACCATCGCCTCGCGCGAGGGATTCGCGGCGGCGGCGAGCAGGTTGTCGTGCAGCGGGAAGAACACCGTCTCGCCGTATCCCACGTGGTCGAAATAGTCGTCGCCCTGGAAGGGCTTCATTGCCTTGAGCTTCGCGACGACGTCGTCGACCTGCGCCGCGGTCTCGGGCTCGTACCACGTGTAATAGAAGACGCGGGCGGTGAGCGCTCGATCGCGCGCGAGGGCGCGGAAGGGCTCGAAGTATTTCTCGTTGAAGCCGCGCCCGCCCATGTCGATGTAGCTGGTGATACCCATGCGATTCAAGTCGGCCAGGAGCGTGCGGGCGTTCTGCGTCATGCGCTCCATCGCGATCTCGCCCAGCTTCGAGAGCGTGCCGCGCACCGCGCCCGCGCCGTTCATCTCGCCCGTCGGCTGTCCCGAAGCGTCCTTCTCGATCTTGCCACCCCGGGGGTCGGCCGTCTTGTCGTCGATGCCGAGCGCCTTCAATCCCGCGCTGTTCGTGTAGATGCGGAAATAGATGAGCTGCAGCGCCACCGGGTTGTCGGGCGCGGCGCGATCGAGCTCCGCGCGCGTGAAGCCCTGCTGGCTGTCGGTGAACTGCTCGAGCGACCATCCGCCGAGCGCGAGCACCCATTCCCCGGGCGCCGACTGCTTCGCCTTGGCGGCGATCATCTCGAGCGCGCGCTGGCGCGAGGTCACGCCGTCGAGCCGCACCTCGCGATGCCAGTACTCTGCTGCGCGCATGAAGTGGGCGTGATTGTCGATCAATCCGGGAATCACGGTCTTGCCCTTGAGATCGATCGTTCGCGTGGTGGGGCCGGCGAGCTTGGCGATATCGGCGTTGCGGCCGGTAGCGAGCACGCGCTCGCCCTTGATCGCGATCGCCTGTGTGATCGTGAATCGGTCGTCGACCGTGACGACCTTGCCATTGCGCAGGATCAGGTCGGCCTGTTCCGAAGCGGCGGCGCCGAAACAGATTCCGGCGAGAAGAGTGGAAACGCAGAAAACCGCAAGACGCTTTTTCATGGTGCCCTTAGTCCTGTTCTGGAACGAAAAGACCCTGTCACTGATCCGCCGTGATGCCATTACGCTTGATGAACGAAGCCCAGTTCGCGCGCTCTCTCGCAAGGTCCGCCGCGAACTCGGCTGGCGTATCGAAGACCGGCACCAGGGCCTGCTGCTCCAGCCGCGGCGCCAGCATCTTCATGGCCTTTGCAATCTCGGCAGCCATCTTCTGCAACACTGCCGGCGATACGCCGCTCGGCGCCATTACGCTGAACGACGTCGGCGAATCGATCGTGGGCCACCCGGCTTCCACAAATGTGGGAATGCCCGGCAGCAGCAGCGTCCTCCTGTCGACGGCGAGCGCCTTGAGCCTGCCCGCGCTCACATACGGAATCGCGGAAGCGAGATCGGTGTACATGAACTGAAGGCGACCCGCGAGCAGGTCTTGATACGCCGGCCCGATCCCTTTGTAGGGCGCGTGAAGGAATCTCACACCTCCCGCTTCTTCGATCATCCGCACCCCGAGATAAAGGGAAGTGCCCGTGCCTGCCGAGCCGAAGGCGAGCGCTTCCGGCTGCTTCTTCGCTCGCGCGACCAGGTCGTCGAGGTCCCTTATCCCCGTGTCGGGATTCACGATCAGCGCGTTGACCGCCATGACGCCACGCGCCACGGGGGCCAGGTCGCGCTCGACGCTATAGGTGAGTTTCATGTTGAACGCCGGATTGATGGCGATCGACGCGTTCGCGGCCACGAGGAAAGTGTAGCCGTCGCGTGGGGCGGTCGCCACGACCTGCGCACCCACGGTTCCGCTGGCGCCCGGGCGATTCTCCACGATGAATTGCTGGTTCATCGAATCGGTGAGCGCCTGTGCGAGAAGCCGCGCGAAGACGTCGGTACCGCCGCCGGGCGACGAAGGCACGACGAGCTTGACGGGCTTCGATGGCCAGCTTTCCTGCGCCGATGCGAGGCTTGCAGCGAGGGTGACGGCAACGGCAAACACGCTATGCAGAAGTGACTCCATGTCGATGGGAAGGCTCAAAAAGTGTTTGTGATCTTGACCAGGTACTGGACCGACTTGATATTGGGATCGCGATGCGTCGGGAACGCAATATCGGCGTGCACGACATTGTTGAACGCGGAGCGCGCGCTGAGGATGCGCAGGCCAAAACCGAAATCCCCGAGCCAGCCCCTGTTCGCGGTGTTTTCGAACGGTCCCATCCACGCACGGCCGACATCGTAAAAGGCGGCGCCGCCGACGCGGAACAGGCGGAACGGATACCAATCGGTGTAAACGCGTTGTTCCACCGTCAGCAGCGCCCGCCGCTCGCCGCTCTGGTAGCGCAGCGGATAGCCGCGCAAGGCATTGTCGCCTCCCAGCAGCAACTGGTCGGCAAGCTCGGGATTCCTGGCGGCATCGCCCGCCACGGAAACGAAGAAGACGGAGCGGCTCGTCTGCGGCACATAGTATCGCGCCGAGGCACTCAACAGCTGGCGCTCGACGCCGGCGCTCCCGTATTGACCCCTCACGGAAGCCGATGCCAGCAATTGGTGGCCTGAAAAGAGCGTGAAGCCGTCGCTCACCGTGCCGGAGTAGAGCCACAGGTTCCGGTTGCCGCCGAGCACGGTCATGGCGCGGCCGACCTGCGCGCTCGCTTGAAATCCCATCGCGAAGTATTCGGGGCGCTCTATCAGGTCGCGGTTCTTGAGCTTCTGGTAATTGTCCTCGATGACCTCGTAGCGCACGAACGGCCCCGCGAGTTTGCGGTCCGCCGGCAATTGCGCGGGCGAAGGCAACGCAGGGTCGAGGCGGTAAGCGTCGGATTGGCGGGAAATGCCGAGCGAATAGCGGCTCGTGAAGCCGGCGATGACGCCATTGGACCATCCCGCGAATGCCTCGGCATCGCCCCGGTCGTGGCGGAATTGCGCGACGGCCGACCCATTGGCATAGACGGATTCGATGCGGTCGTTCCGCGACACGGACACCCCGACGGCCCTTCGCGTGTCCAGCGCGTAGAAGGGCTGGGCAAGCGAGAACGACTGGCGCTTGCCGTCGCTGAGATTCGCGAACGAGTAGCTGATCGACGTCGCGCCGCCCCATGCATGCTCCTGTGAAATGGAGAATTCGGTACCGGTACGATCCACGTCGCTCGTGCGCGCGAAGGTCATGGCGAGGCCGCGCCCGAGCAGGTTGTATTCCTTGAGCGACACGCTGCTCTTGTTGGCGCCCCCCGACCGGCTGAAGCTCACGTTCGGGTTCAGCGACCAGGTATCGTTCGTGGTGATCTCGAGATCGACGACGCCGTCGTGCCACGCGATGGGCCGAATGTCGACCTCGTACAGGAAACGATTGGCGCGCAGCAGGCGCTCGGTCTCTTCGATGGCGCGCGCCGATAACGGATCGCCACTCTTGAACGGCAACGCACGGCGGATGACGCCCGGATCGGTGACTATGTGCAGCCGGTTCGCGAGACGGAAAAGAGAGTTGTTCTCCTCGGGGTCGCTCAGGTCGAAGATATTTTGGGTGTCGATGCGGATCTCGCCGATCCTGGCTCCGGCGGCTTCGAGCTCGGCCAACGAGGGAATGACCTGCGCTGCGCCAGACTCTCCTGCCAGGGTCGATCCGGGGATCGCGCAAGAAACGAGCAGCCAGAACGCCAAACCGGGGGTCACACCCCCACGATGCGAATCGAAATCTGCTCGCAATTAGAGTCCCGCGCGGTTCTTGCCCTTCACGTCCCGATTCACGACATTCACCGGCCATTCGCCCGTCAGCACGCGGCGCACTTCACTCGGCGCTCCGGCCTGCAGGCCGACCAGCGCCTGCTCGCTGTACCAGGCGACGTGCGGCGTGATGATGACGTTCTCGCGCCCGCGCAACGGATGCGGGTCGGGAAGCGGCTCCGGGTCGGTGGTGTCGAGCGCGCAGCCGGCGATCTTCTTCGCGTCGAGCGCTCTCACGAGCGCGTCGGTGTCGACCACGGGCCCGCGCGAGCAATTGACGAGGAAGGCGGCGGGCTTCATCTTCGCCAGCGTCTCGTCGTTGATCATCTTGCGCGTCTCGCGCGTGAGCGGCGGGTGCACGGACACGAAGTCGGAGTCGCGTAGCAGCGCGTCGAGTTCGACCTTGCGCGCGGCAACGTCGAACTGTCCCTCCTTCACGAAAGGATCG
>JBGOST010000260.1:0-4544 GCA_041476125.1 Usitatibacter sp.
ACGCTCGACCGCGCCGAGGGTGGCCTCGGGATCGGCTTGACGCTTGCGCGCCGTATCGTGCGGCTGCACGGCGGATCGATCGGCGCGAAAAGCGAGGGCGTGGGCAAGGGTGCCGAGTTCACCGTCCGCCTGCCGCGCATCGACCTCACGCCCGCGGATGCGAACGCCGCCAAGGAGAAATACACTCTTCCCGCCGGCGCGGCGAGACGCTCGGTGCTGGTCGTCGACGATAACGTCGACTCCGCCCGCAGCATGGCCATGATGCTGCGCCTGGTGGGGCACGAGGTCGGAGTCGCGCACGACGGCCCCGCCGCGCTCGATCGCGTGGACGCGGCGCCACCCGACGTCGTGCTGCTCGACATCGGGCTGCCGGGCATTAGCGGATACGAAGTCGCCAAGCTCCTGCGCTCGCGTCCCCAGGGGCGGGCAATGCAAATCTATGCGATGACCGGCTACGCTGCGGAGGAGGACCGCAAGCGCTCGCGCGAGGCGGGATTCGACGGGCACCTCGTGAAGCCCGTCGCGCCCGCGGAGCTCCTGAGGCTCATCCAAGCGTCGCGCGACGCGCACTGATCGCTGGACAAGCCCCATCGGAACGCGGAGAATCGCGCCCATCCGACCGGGAGAGCGTTGCGCGCGATGCGCGGCCGCCGAAGGGGTAGCACCCGCAAACTCTCAGGCAAAAGGACCGATCGGAACCGGAAATCATTTCCGGACTCTGGAGAGCGACGGAAAACCGTCCACCGAAGGGGCCAATCTCTCAGGTACCAGGACAGAGGGGTGATGCAGGCGGCGACGCCTGCCTCACCCCTTTCTTTTGACTGCGGAGAAGCCTTGCTCAAGACCACACCGCTTCACTCCCATCACCGCGCGGCCGGCGCGCGCATGGTCGACTTCGGCGGCTGGGAGATGCCGGTGAACTACGGCTCGCAGATCGAGGAGCATCACGCGGTACGGCGCGACGCCGGCCTCTTCGACGTCTCCCACATGCAGGTGGTCGATGTCGAGGGACCCGATGCGCGCGCGTTCCTGCGCCGCGCGCTCGCCAACAACGTCGACAAGCTGAAGACGCCCGGCAAGGCGCTCTATTCGTGCCTGCTCACGGAAGACGGCGGCGTGGTCGACGATCTCATCACCTATTTCTTTCGCGACGATTTCTTCCGCCTCGTGGTCAACGCCGGTACCGCGGAGAAGGATGTCGCGTGGCTGGAACGCCTGCGCGAAAAGTGGAATTCGCGCCTCACGCTTACGCCGCGCCGCGATCTCGCGATCGTGGCGCTCCAGGGCCCGCGCGCGAGGGAAGTTTTCTGGGAAGCCTTTCCCGAGGCGCGCCAGGCCACCGAGGGGCTCGCCGCGTTCCAGGCGGCGATGACTGGGCGCCTCATGGTGGGCCGCACCGGCTATACCGGCGAGGACGGCTTCGAGATCGTGCTTCCCGCGAGCGAGGTGGCGCGCGCCTGGGAGGCGTTGGTCGCCGCCGGAGCGCGCCCCTGCGGGCTGGGAGCACGCGACACGCTGCGCCTCGAGGCCGGCATGAACCTGTATGGGCAGGACATGGACGAGCGCATTTCCCCCCTCGACGCCGGCCTCGCATGGACCGTGGACCTCGCGACACCGCGCGAATTCGTCGGCGCGGATGCATTGCGCGCCAACGGAAAGCGGCACGAGTTCGTGGGACTCGTGCTGGTGGGCGGCGGCGGCGTGCTGCGCGCGCACCAGAAGGTCACGACCGGCAAGGGAGAGGGCGAGATCACCAGCGGGACGTTCTCGCCCACGCTGGCGCGATCGATCGCGCTCGCGCGCGTGCCGCGCGGCGTGGCCGCCGGCGATGCGGTCCAGGTACGCATCCGCGACAAGGTGCTCGCCGCACGCGTGGTGAAGCCCCCCTTCGTACGCCACGGCAAGACCCTCGTTCTTCCCTGAAAGGAAGCCTCATGAATCTCCCCAAAGACCTTCGCTACACCGCCTCGCATGAGTGGGTGCGGCGCGAGCCCGACGGCGTAGCGAGCGTGGGCATCACCGACCACGCCCAGGAGCAGCTCGGCGACATCGTCTTCGTCGAGGCCCCGCAGGTGGGGCGCAAGGTCGCGGCCGGCGAGACCGTCGGCGTCGTCGAATCCGTCAAGTCCGCCTCCGACATTTATTCGCCCATCGCCGGGGAGATCGTCGCGACGAACGCAGATCTCGCCAATTCTCCCGAGAGCGTGAACGCCGATGCTTTCGCCGCGTGGATGTTTCGCATCAAGCCCGCCAACCCCGCCGACATCGACAAGCTGCTCGATTCGCAGGGATACGAAAAGGTCGCGAGCGCCTAGGCGCCGAGGAAAGAGCCCATGCCCGATACGCCCCTCGCCCGCCCCGAGCGCTCCACGCTCGCCCAGCTCGAAGACCACGGTGCGTTCCAGCGACGCCACATCGGGCCGGATGCGGCCGACGAGGCCGCGATGCTCGCCACACTAGGCTTCGCTTCGCGCTCCGCGCTCATCGACGCCGTGGTCCCCGCCGCGATTCGCCTCAAGGTCGCGCTCGCGACCGGCGCGCCGCGCACCGAGGGCGAGGCGCTCACGCGTTTGCGCCGCATCGCCGAGAAGAACCAGGTGTTCAAGTCCTTCATCGGCCAGGGCTACTACCCGACGTATACGCCGGGCGTGATCCTGCGCAACGTCTTCCAGAATCCCGCGTGGTACACGGCATACACCCCGTACCAGCCGGAAATATCGCAGGGACGGCTCGAGGCGCTTCTCAACTTCCAGACGATGGTCGCCGATCTCACGGCAATGGCGATCGCCAACGCCTCGATGCTCGACGAGGCGACCGCGGCCGCCGAGGCGATGACGCTTTGCCTGCGCTCCGGCAAGAGCGCCTCGCGCATCTTCGCCGTCGCCGACGACGTGCTGCCGCAGACGATCGACGTGGTGCGCACGCGCGCGAGGCCGCTCGGAATCGAAGTCCGCGTGTTGCCCGCCGAGTCCCTTGCGGGCGCGAGACCATTCGCCGCGCTCATCCAGTACCCGGGCGCCAACGGCGAGGCGCGCGACTACGCGGCGCTCGCGTCGAGCCTGCACGCGCAGGGCGCATTCCTGATCGCCGCGGCCGACCTGCTCGCGATGGCGATCTTCAAGCCGCCCGGCGAATGGGGCGCGGACGTGGCGGTGGGAAGCGCACAGCGCTTCGGCGTGCCGATGGGATTCGGCGGGCCGCACGCCGCGTACCTCGCCACGCGCGACGAGTTGAAGCGCAGCATGCCGGGCCGCCTCATCGGCGTCACGGTCGATGCCCAGGGGCACAAGGCCTATCGCCTGGCGTTGCAGACGCGCGAGCAGCACATCCGGCGCGAGAAGGCGACCTCCAACATCTGCACCGCGCAGGTGCTCCTCGCGGTGATGGCCTCGATGTACGCGGTGTACCACGGTCCCGCCGGGCTCGAGCGCATCGCCCGCCGCGTGCATCGCCTCACCGCGATCCTCAAGGCCGGGCTGGAGAAGCTCGGCTTCGAAGTGCCCGCGCGGCATTTCTTCGACACGCTCACGGTCTCCACGGGCGAGCGCACCGCCGCGATCGTCGAGCGCAGCCGCGCCGCGCGCATGAACTTGCGCCTGGTGGACGCGCGGCATCTCGGCGTCTCGCTCGACGAGACCACGACGGGAGCCGATGTCGAGGCGATCCTGCGCCTCTTCGCCGGGCACGCCGCCGCCATGGTTGCCGCGGACCTCGATCGAGAAGCGCGTGACGAGCTGCCGAAGGAGCTCGCGCGAGCCTCGAGGTATCTCGAGCACGCGGTGTTCAACCGCTACCACTCCGAGACGGAGATGCTGCGCTACCTGCGAAGGCTCGCGGACAAGGACGTGGCGCTCGACCGCGCGATGATCCCGCTGGGCTCATGCACCATGAAGCTCAACGCGACGAGCGAGATGATTCCGGTGGGATGGCAGGAGTTCGCGCATATCCATCCCTTCGCGCCGGCCGAGCAGTGGCAGGGCTATCGCGAGCTCATCGACGACCTCGAGGAGCGGCTCGCGAAGGCGACCGGATACGCGGCGGTATCGATCCAGCCCAATGCCGGATCACAGGGAGAATACGCGGGCCTGCTCATCATCAGGGCGTGGCACGAAAGCCGCGGCGAGGGCCATCGCAACGTGTGCCTCATCCCGAGCTCGGCGCACGGCACCAATCCGGCCTCGGCGCAGATGGCGGGAATGCAGGTCGTGGTGGTGGGGTGCGATGCGCAAGGAAACGTCGACATCGCCGACCTCGAGCGCAAGGCCGCGCAGCACGCGGACAAGCTCGCCGCCCTGATGGTCACGTACCCGTCGACCCACGGCGTGTTCGAAGCGGCGATCACCACGATCTGCGAAATCGTGCATCGCCACGGCGGACAGGTTTACGTCGACGGCGCCAACATGAACGCGATGGTGGGGCTGTGCGCGCCGGGCGAGTTCGGCGGCGACGTCTCGCACCTGAACCTGCACAAGACCTTCTGCATTCCGCACGGCGGCGGCGGGCCGGGCGTCGGGCCGGTGGCGGTGGGCGCCCATCTCGCGAAG
>JBGOST010000261.1:0-4527 GCA_041476125.1 Usitatibacter sp.
CGCACACCAGCGCCTTGTAGTCGTTCGCGGCCTGCGCGTTGGCGGCGGCGCTCAAGCCGAGGGCTCCGAGGGGCGCGAGGCGCGCGGCGAGGGCGCCGGAGGCGAGCGCGCCCGAATTCAGCAGGAAATCACGGCGTGTCTTCATCGTTGCACCTGGTATTGCGGCGAGGTCACCACCAGCCAGAGGCCGGTGCGCGCGCGGTTCAGCGAATCGCTTGCGGGAATCGCGTTCACCGCGCCGACAATCGCCGCGCGCATCGCCGCGGACAGGGTCCCGCCGAGGAGGTTGCGGTCGAGCCGGTCGGCGAGGGCGGCGGAATCGGACGCCACGGACTGGTAGCCGGCGAGGTTCAGCGTCGTCCCGGTCGCGCCGTACACGGTGGGATCGGGAGCGATCGTGTTCGAAAACAGCAGGCCGTTGGCGACGTTGGCGCGGGCGACCGCCGTGGTCGAGGTCTGGATGCCGAATTCCGGGCCGAGGAGCTGCGTTCCCGGCACGACGTAGTCGAACGGGTAGTAGTTGAAGACCGAGGGCGCGTAGAAGACGAACTGCGAGAGGGCCGCGGACTGCGCGCGGAAGAAGACGCCGTCGCTTGCCGAGTTGCCGGCGCGCGCCATCGAGGTCATGTAGAGGACGGGCTCGACGAGCTTGCCGTAGCCGGGGTCGATCTTGCGCGCGCCGCGCGCCTCGGGGTCGGCCAGGATCGCGCGCACCACGGCCTTCAGGTCGCCGCGTTGGCCCGCGCCGTTGTCGTTGAAGGTGGCGGTCACGCGCGCGACGTATCCCGGCGACGGATCGCTCGTCACCAGCTTCTGGATCAGCTGCTTGCCGATGAACGGCCCCACGTTCGGATGGTTGAAGATGTTCTGGTGCGCGAACTCGAGGTCCTGTTGCATGGTGAGGTTCGCGGGCGCGATCGCTCCGGAAAGCAGCACCTTGGTGCCGAACTCGTGGTTCGCGTCCACCGCGAGCAGGTTGCCGAGGTAATTGCGCGGATTGTTGTTGCGCTGCGGGTTTCCCGCAGTCGTGGGATAGGTCCATCCGGTGAACACGCGCGAGAAGCCCTTGATCTGAGCGAGCTCGTAGGTGAAGCGCGGCTTGCCCGAGGCGTCCAGCTGGCGCGTGCCGTCGGCGTTGAGAAGATAGGTGCCGACCGAGAAGAGCTGCAGGATCTCGCGCGCGTAGTTTTCGTTGGGATCGGTGCCCGCGGCCGGATTGCTCTTGTTGTTGTTGACCATGTCGAGGTAGTCGCCCATCACCGGCGAGAGCGTCACCGCGAGCAGCAGGTCGTAGAAATTCCCGAAGGCGCGGTCGCGCAAGATCTGCTGGTAGTTGCGCATCGCGTAGTTTCGCGAGTTGTCCACGCCCGAGGTCACCATGATCTGCGAGAGCGCGAAGGCCGCGCGCTGGCGCAGCTGGTCGGGCTGGGCCAGGGCATCGCGGAAGAACTGCAGCTGCAGCGGGAAGAGGGTGTAGTTGTCGCGCGCGCAGAAGCTGTCCGGGCGCACCGGCTGCGTGCGCTCGTCCACGCAGGTGTCGGGACGGTTCGCCGGCATCCAGGCGTAATCGGGATACCGCGAGGCGGGAAGCGCGAACTGCTCGTCGAGCCAGGCACTCGCGCCCATCGCCGCGACCCGATCGGCCTCGGCCTCGGTGGGGCCGAAGCTCGCCTGGCGCAGCAGCCGCGTGGCGTCGGCGCGGATCTGCGCCGCGGATAGCGGAGAGCACATCGCGAGGCCTTCGGGGATGTAGCCGAAGGAGGCGGACTTCGAGAAGACGGTGTAGTCGACGGTGAAGCGATGGTTCGAATCGTTGCGCGCGAAGCCGTCGTTGTAGCTGCGATAGATGGGCGTGGTGCCCGCGGGGCATTGCCCCCCCACCGGGTTGTAGATGTAGAACGCGATGCCCTCGTAGAGCCAGCCGCGGTCTTTCTTCACCCCGGCGCACTCCTCGGCGTTCGCGGTGTAGAAGTGCGAGTTCGGCCCGATGCCGGGGGTGCCGTAGAAACGGCACACGGGCGCGAGTCCCGGCGCGTCGTCGGGGCCGGTGAAGGTGCCGAACTGCCCGCCGGTGCGCACCCAGCCCCCGCCGGCGCCACCGTTGTCGATGCCCTGGATCTCTTCGGGGCCGGAGGTGAAGAAGTAGTGGCCCAGCCCCGGATGGAACCATTCGATCGCGGTTCCGGTGGGCTCCACGGCCAGCGCCGCGGTGCCCCAGGTGCCCAGTGAAGTGACCAGGATCGCCTTGCAGATCGGATGCATCGAGCATTCTCCCCACACGAGCCCACTATACTTCGCAAGCAGTTGTAACGACTTGTATCGCATCCGCGTGGACACAAGGTGCCGAAAAACCCCCGGAACATGAACCGAATCCTCGATGGCGTCCGCGTCCTCGACCTGACCCGCGTGCTGGCCGGGCCTTGGGCCACCCAGAACCTTGCCGATTTCGGCGCCGAGGTGATCAAGGTCGAGCGCCCGGGGCAGGGCGACGACACGCGCCGCTGGGGCCCGCCGTTCCTCAAGGATGCGCAAGGGCGCGAGACGCGCGATGCCGCCTATTATCTCGCGTGCAACCGCGGCAAGAAATCGCTCACGCTCGACATCGCGCGCACCGCGGGCCAGGAAATCGCGCGCGCGCTCGCCCTGAAGAGCGACGTCCTGGTCGAGAACTTCAAGGTCGGCGACCTCGCGCGCTATGGCCTCGACTACGCCACGCTCGCCAAGGACAACCCGCGCCTCGTCTACTGCTCGATCACCGGGTTCGGGCAGAGCGGCCCCTATCGCGATCGTCCCGGGTACGACTTCATGGTGCAGGGCCTGGGCGGGTTGATGAGCGTGACCGGAGAACGCGACGACTTGCCCGGCGGCGGGCCGCAGAAGGTGGGCGTGGCGGTATCCGACCTCTTCACGGGGATGTATGCGACGAGCGCCATCCTCGCCGCGCTGCTGCATCGGGAAAGGAGCGGCGCCGGCCAGTACATCGACATGGCGCTGCTCGACGTGCAGGTGGCGATGCTCGCCAACCTGAGCTCGGCCTACTTCGCCTCGAACGAAACGCCGCAGCGCATGGGCAACGCGCACCAGGCGATCGTGCCGTATCACGTGTTCCGCGCCGCCGACGAATTTCTCATCGTCGCGGTGGGCAACGACACCCAGTTCGCGCGGTTCTGCGAAGTGATCGGCGCTCCCGCGTGGGCGAATGACCCGCGCTTCGCCACCAATCCCGAGCGCGTGCGTAATCGCGACCTTGTCGTGGGGATGATCGGAGGGCGCATGCGGGCGAAACGCGCGCGCGAGTGGCTCGCCGCGCTGGAAGCCGCGGGCGTGCCGTGCGGGCCGATCAACGACCTGGCGCAGGTCTTCGCCGATCCGCAGGTCGTGCATCGCCGCATGCGCGTCACCGCGCCTCACCGCGCCGCGGGCAGCGTCCAGATGGTCGCCAATCCGATCAAGTTTTCCGCGACTCCGATCGAGCACGATCGCGCCCCGCCGCTCCTGGGCGAACATACCGAGGAAGTCCTGCGCGCGGTGCTCGGTCTCGAGGCCGGCGCGATCGCCGCACTGCGCGAGAAGGGAACGATCTGATGGAAGACAGCCTGCGCGAGGACGTCGCACTCGCCAACCGCATCCTCGAGCGCATGGGGCTCTCGCAGGCGTTCGGCCATGCGAGCGCGCGCATCCCCGCGACCAACACCTTCCTGATTCCGCCGCGGCGCAGCCCGGGGCTCGCGGAGGCGCCCGATCTCCTCGTGATCGACACCGAAGGCCGCATCGTCTCGGGGGAGGGCGAGCCCAACAGCGAATTCTGGATCCACGCGCGCCTCTACGCCGCGCGTGCCGACGTCGGCGGAATCGTCCACGCGCACCCACCGGCGTGCGTGTGCCTCACGCAGATCGGCCAGCCGCATCGCGTGGTGCACAACCAGGGGGGCATCTTCGCCGCGGGCGTGCCCGAGTACTCGCGCATCGGCTTGATCCGCTCGCGCGAGCTGGGCGACCTCCTCGCTCAATCGGTGGGCGCGGGAAACTCCGCGATGATGCGCGGGCACGGCATTACGACGGCCTTTCCCGACGTGCGCGCCGCGACGGTGGCGGCCTGCTACCTCGAGGAGAGCGCGGCGCTGCAACTGCGCATGCTCGCCGCGGCCGGCGGCGATGCCGCGCGCCTGCGTCCCTTCACTCGCGAGGAGGCCGAAGCGCTGCGCGACCAGGTGACCGGCTCCGTAGCGCGTCGCGCGTGGGAATATTTCGCCGCCGTGGCGGCCGACAACCCGCTCGGGTCGGGAAGGCGCTGAAAAACCGTTTTTTTGAAAAAGAGGCGTGGTCTATCAACGGTTTATTGGGTAGACTGGGGCAGAAAACCCCGTCAGAGGGGCCGCTCAGCGAAGAGCGGACACGAGAGGAGATCTGGCTTGAAGGCGACGGACATCGGGAATCCCGACTATTTCCACAAAGTCGTCGACTGCCAATGGGCATGTCCGGCGCACACGCCTGTCCCCGACTACATCCGCCTCATCGCGCAGGGTC
>JBGOST010000262.1:0-4526 GCA_041476125.1 Usitatibacter sp.
ACAAGGGGCGGCGCTGATCGAACGCCTGGTCGGGCCCGGCACGGGTCGCGTTGCCAATCAGTACAATAACGGCGAATTCATCCCGAGGTAACCGACATGCCCCACGCGATTCGTTTCCACAAGACCGGCGGTCCCGAAGTCCTGCAATGGGAAGAGGTGCCGGTCGCCGATCCCGGCCCGGGCGAGGTCCGCATCGCGCACAAGGCCGTGGGGCTCAACTACATCGATACCTACCATCGCACCGGTCTTTATCCGATGGCATTGCCTTCGGGGCTCGGCCTCGAGGCGGCGGGAGTCGTCGAGAGCGTGGGCGCCGGCGTGACCGAGTTCAAGCCGGGCGACCGCGTCGCCTACTGCAACGGTCCCATCGGCGCGTACGCCGAGAAGAAGGTCCATCCCGCTGAGCGCCTCGTGAAGATCCCCGAGGGCATCAGCTTCGAGCAGGCCGCGAGCATGATGTTGCAGGGCTTGACGGTGCAGTACCTGCTGCGCCGCCTGCACCGCGTGCCGCAGGCGGGAGAGACGGTGCTGTGGCATGCCGCCGCCGGCGGGATCGGGCTCATCGCCTGCCAATGGGCCAAGGCGATCGGCGTCAACATCATCGGCACCACGAGCTCGGAGGAGAAAGCGAAGCTCGCGCGCGAGCACGGCTGCACACATACCGTGATCTACACGAAGGAGGACTTCGTGGCACGGGTGAACGAGATCACCGGCGGCAAGAAGGTGCCGGTCGTCTACGACTCGGTGGGCAAGGACACCTTCATGAAGTCGCTCGACTGCCTGCAGGGGCGCGGGCTCATGGTGAGCTTCGGCAATTCCTCCGGGCCGGTCGGCCCGACGGATCTGGGAATCCTCGCCGCCAAGGGCTCGCTCTACGTGACGCGTCCCACGTTGATGAGCTACGTCGGCAAGCGCGAGGAGCTGGTGGCCGCCGCGAAGGAGCTCTTCGACCACGTGCTCGCCGGTCGCATCAAGGTCGGCCCGCGGCAGAGCTACGCGCTGAAGGACGCCGCCCAGGCGCACCGCGACCTCGAGGGGCGCAAGACCACGGGATCGACCGTTTTGATTCCTTGACCGCGCTTCGCGACCACGTCTGATTCCCCCAAGGCTTGTAATTCGCCGGGCACAGGACTAGCCTGATTCCACCTCTCTCGTAGCATCGCGAAAGGAGGCGCATGAGGCTCAGGATGTACGTCACTCTTCCGGACCTTGCGAGTGCGCGACGACTCGCCAACGATCTCCTGCTGGCCCGCATCGAGGACAAGCACATGCACTTCCTCGCGCGGCGCGGCACCGACCTGGGGGAGTTGCACCAGGCTACCTACCTGCAGAAGACCGACACCGTCCACGGCGCCTTCGTCGGCCTGGTGATCGGCGGCCTGATGGGCGTGGTCGTCGGGCTCCTGCTGATGCAGTTCCCGCCGGCGGGCGTGAAGCTGCAGTTCGTGACGGTGCTGATCGCCGCGATCGTCGGGGCGGCGCTCGGCGTCTGGGTCGCGAGCATGGTCGGGCTGCAGATTCCGAACTCGCGGCTCAGGGGTTTCGATCCCGACATCCAGGAGGGGAAGATCCTCCTGATGCTCGACGTGCCCGGCGGCCGCTACGAAGAGATCCGCAGCATCATCGCGCGCACCCACCCCGAAGCCGCCGACGGCGGCAGCGAGCCGACGGTCCCCGCGTTTCCCTGACGTTCTCCCTCTGCATTGGGAGAGGGCCGGGGAGAGGGTCAGCCTACTTCACGTCGTACGCGACGAGCTCCCAGCGCTCGTGCGCTAGCACCTTGCCCTCGGTGGTGGCGTTCAGGTCCTCGGCGCGCACGAAGCGCTTGATCCCGGCGTTGTACCAGTAGGTCCATTTGCGGGTGCCGCTCGCCTTGTTGTCGCGCTGCTTCCAACGCGACTCGCGCTCGATCTTCATCGCGCGAACCTTGCCCAATGGCGTTTCGAGGTCCTCCTCGCCGATCACCTTCATGCGGACCGCGAGATCCGTGATCCGCTTGCCCAGGTCCTGCTCGACTTTCGCCTCCCAGTCGGCGCCCGCCTTGAGCGGAAAGACGTAGAAGTAGTTCGTGGGCTTGTAGATCTCGACGCGGCCACCGGGGCGCTCGATGCGCGTGTAGTTGCCCATCAGGTCGCCCACGTTTCCGTTCGCATAACGCACCTCCTCGCCGCGGATCCCGCTCACGCGGTAGAAGGCGAGGCGCTCGCTCTGGTCGATCTGGTTCACGACGCGATAGGTCCAGTTGTCGCCGATCAGGAATGCGGGTGCCGCGGCGACGGGAGGGGCCTTGGCGCGAGGCGCGGACTTTCCCGCCGGTGCGGATGGCGACGCCACGGCGACCTTCTCCGGCGGTTTCTGGCGAAAGGCGAACGCGCTCTCGAGCGAAGTGCTTTCCCACGGGACCTGCAGGTTCTTCGAGTCGGCGCGAACGCCCGCGCGCACGGCCTTGAAGACTTCCTCGATCGCGAGGCCGGGGCGCTCGATCTGCCGGACCAGGTGGTGGGTGTAGAGGCCGTTGCGTCCCGCGCCGTCGGCCGCGGTGGAACCCGGGGCGGTTGCGTAGGCGATGAACGTTCCCGGAGGCGCATCGATCGGGGCGAGCCCCTTGGTGCTCGCGTGCAGCCGGCTGCCGAAAGGATTGTCGCGGCAGGCGTCGAGCACGACGATGTTGACGGGATTCTTCGCCGAGTCGAGCTTCTCCATCACCGCGCCCAGGTCGAGCGCATTGAATGCGACCTCGTCCTCGCGGGCGATGTCGGCGTCCACCGGCAGCAGGTAGTTGCGCCCGCGCACCTGCATGCCGTGGCCGGCGAAATAGAAAAGGCCGGTCGCCTGCCGCCCGAGCCGGTCGCCGAATTCGCGCAGCGCCAGGTGCATCTCGCGCAGCGTCGCGTTCTCGCGCTTCAGGACCGTGAAGCCGCTCGCCTCGAGGACCTTCGCCATGTCGGCGGCGTCGTTCACCGGATTCGGCAGCGCCGAATCGCGGTAGGCGCCGTTGCCGATGACCAGCGCCAGGCGCTGCGCCTTGGGAGGCTGCGCCTGCGCGCTCGCCAGTCCCGTTACGGCGGCGAGCAGCCCAGCCAGGAGTAGCGCCGCAGTTTTCATGGGAAGATTGTATCGAAATGGCCCTCTTCCTCAAGGAATCCGACGTCGAGCAGCTGCTCACGATGCCGACCACGCTCGCGCTCGTCGAGCGCGTGCATCGCGAGTACTCCACGGGACAAGCGATCGACGTGCCGCGCGAGCGCACGCGCCTGCCGAAGTCCGCGCTCCATATCCTGCAGGGTGCAGTGCCCTCGGCCGGCGTCTTCGGCTACAAGGCGTACACGTCCAACCGGGAGGGCATCCGCTTCCTCGTCTACGCGTTCAACGCCGAGCGCGGCAACCTCGATGCGATCGTCGAGGCGAACTACCTCGGCATGATGCGCACCGGCGCCGCGGGAGGTGTCGCCGCCAAGTGGCTCGCGCGCGCCGATGCGAAGGTCGCCGGAATATTCGGCTCGGGCTGGCAGGCGCAGGGGCAGCTCCAGGCGCTTGCCGCAGTGCGCCGCCTCGAGCGCGTGAAAGTGTTCTCGCGCAACGCCGAAAAGGTCGCGCGCTTCTGTGACCGAATGGGGAAAAAACTGTCGCTTGACGTCACCCCCGCGGCGTCCGCCGAAGACGCGGTGCGCGGCAGCGACATCGTGGTCACGATTACTACATCTGCAACACCGGTCTTCGACGGCGAGTGGCTGGCGCCCGGCACCCACGTGAACGCCGCCGGATCGAACTCGCTGCTGCGCCGGGAGATCGACGAAACCACGGTCAGCAGGAGCAATCCGGTGGTCGTCGACTCGCGGCCGAGCGCGATGAAGGAAGCCGGCGACCTGCTGCCTTCCCTCGAGAAAGGGCGCCTGCACATGGGCGCGCTCACCGAGCTGGGCGAGGTCATCGCGGGCGTGCGCCCGGGACGGGTGAACGCGGAACAGATTTCGCTTTTCGAATCCCAGGGCATGGCGATGCAGGACCTCATCATCGCGGCCGAGCTGATGAAGCTCGCGAGGGCGAAAGGCCTGGGGACCGAGGTCGACGTAGGGGCGTGATGGCGCGCAAAACCCCATGTAAGATGAGGTCATAGCCACAGCGCTTGCGTCCTGCAAGGACGACAGGGATTCGGGGAGAGTTCATGAAGACCGCCTTCTGGAAGGCCGACTGGTTTCTCGGCCTCGTAATCGCCATCGCCCTATTCGGCTTCGCGCGCATGTCGGGTTTCATTCCCGGCCTCGAGCGGTGGGCCTACGACCTCGGCGTGAAGATGACGTCGAAGACGCCGAGCGACAAGATCGCCGTCATCGCGATCGACGAGCAATCGATCGCCAACATCGGCCGCTGGCCGTGGCCGCGCGAGGTGCAGGCA
Source organism: Usitatibacter sp. (assembly GCA_041476125.1). Taxonomy (GTDB): domain Bacteria; phylum Pseudomonadota; class Gammaproteobacteria; order Burkholderiales; family Usitatibacteraceae; genus Usitatibacter. The sequence goes on from JBGOST010000262.1 coordinate 4,397, forward strand.
AAGCTGATCGACCAGCTCGCCGCCGCCAAGGCGAAGGTGATCGGCAACACCGTGTTCTTCTTCGAGCCGCAGAAGGATCCGGGGCTCGCGTACGTCGAGAAGATGATCGAGGTCTACAACAAGGCCTATC
>JBGOST010000263.1:0-4518 GCA_041476125.1 Usitatibacter sp.
CACGGATCCGCGCTCGAGCTGCGCGCCCAGCGAGTCACTGCGCTGCGCGTCGAGCTCACCGGCCCAGTCGTCGATCGCGCAAGGGTGAATGCGCTGCGGCGCTGTCATGGCTTGGGGGGCGCCAGGGGCAGCGTGAAGACGAAACGCGCGCCCTTTTCGCGGCCGCTATCGGCGTGAATGGCGCCGCCGTGGGCGGAGTGGATCGCGCGGCTGATCGCGAGCCCCAGCCCCGCCCCTCGCCGCACCGACGGAGTCTCGCCGCGCGCGAACGATTCGAACACCTCCTCTTCGCGACCCGCCGGCAATCCCGGCCCGTTGTCCTCGACGCTCACCTCGATGCCGTCGCCCAGCTTGCGCGCGGAGATCACCACGGTCGTTCCCGGAGGCGTGTGCTTCGCGGTATTGCTGATGAGGCTCACGAAGACGCGCTGCAACAAGGCGGCATCGGCCACCGGCGCGGGCAGGTCCGCGGGGATGTGAACGTCCACCTTGTGCTTCGCGAGCAGCGCGCGCAGGAAGCGCAGCGTGCCGTCGACGATCTCGGCGATCGGTCGGCGCTCCAGGTTCAGCTCCACCTCGCCGCTCTGGATTCCGGCCATGAGCAGCGCGTCGCGCGCGACGTCGACGTAATGCACGCGCTCGAGCGCCGTGGCGACGAGCGTGGCGAAGATCTCGAACTGGTGGCGCTGCTCGGGAATGAAGAGATCCCGCGCCCGTTCCGGGCGCACCGCGAGGACGCCGCGCGTGCGCGTGGGCGACTTGAGCGGCAGGAAGAGATACTCGTTGCCCGCGAGCGTGTCGGTGCCCGCGCCCGCCTGCTGCGCCTGGTCGTAGGCCCATTGCGCCGTGGTGCTGTCGAAAGGATTGGACATGCCGCGGCCGGTGGGGGAGACGAGCGTGCCCGCGCTGTCGGGCACGAGCACCGCCACCCGCGCCCGGAACTGCCGCGACATGAACTCCTCGGTCGTCTCGATCACCTGCGAGGTCGTGCGCAGCTGCGCGAGATCGCGCGCGAATTCGTAGAGCGTGCGCGCGCGGGTTTCGCGGTGCGTGGCCACGCGCGCCTGGAAGCGCAGGCTGCCGGCGAGCTGCCCGATGAACACGCCGACCGCGAGCATCACGGCGAAGGTGAGGAGGTACTGGATATCCGCCACCATGAAGGAAAAGCGCGGCGGCACGAAGAAGAAATCGAACGCGGCGACGTTGAGGATGGCGGCGAGGATCGCCGGGGCGCGCCCCCACTTCACGGCGAGGAGCACCACGGTGAGCATGAAGAGCATCGCGATGGTGGCGAGCTCGAAGGCCGGATGCAGCGCGCTCGCCACCAGCGTGGTGAGCGCGCACGCCACCACCGTCCACACGTAGCGCACGCGCTTCTCGCCCGCGCGCGGGCTCACGTCGGCCCGGTTCGCCGAGGCGATCACCGGCATGCCGGCGCCGGTGCCGCCGCGGCCGATCTCGATCACGTCGATGCTCTCGCTCGCCTTGGCGATCGCATCACTCATGCTGCGCCCGAGACGCAAGCGCTTCCTGCCGCGGCCGACGACGATGGTGGAGATGTTCTGGCGCTCGGCGTATTCCACGATCGCCTCGCAGACGTCGTTGCCGGTGACGATCGCGGTCTTGGCGCCGAGATCCTCGGCGAGGCGCACCACGTTGAGGATCCTCCCGCGCTCCTCGACGGCGAGCCGCTGCAGGCGCGAGGTCTCCACATAAATCGCGGTCCATCCCGCGTCCAGGTGGTTGGCGAAACGCGCCGCGCTGCGCACCACGTGCTCCGAGCCCGCTCCGGGGCCGATGCAGCACAGAACGTGCTCGCGCGTCTTCCACACCGTGCCGATCGACTGGTCGACGCGGTATTTGCGCACCTCGTCCTCGACCACGTCGGCGGTGCGGCGCAGCGCGATCTCGCGCAAGGCGAGCAGGCTGCCCTTGCTGAAGTAGGTGCCCGCCACGCCCTTCTCGACGTCGCCGACGTGGACCTTGCCCTCGTTCAGCCGCACCAGCAGCTCGTCGGCCGACATGTCCACCATGACGGTCTCGTCGGCCGTGTCGAAGAACGTGTCGGGAACGGTCTCGGTCTCGCGGATGCCGGTGATCTCGCCCACCACGTCGTTCAGGCTTTCCAGGTGCTGCACGCTCATCGTCGTGAACACGTCGATGCCGTTGGCGAGAAGCTCGTCGGCGTCCTTCCAGCGCTTCGGATGCCGCGATCCCGGAGGATTGGCGTGCGCGAGGTCGTCGATGAGGAGCACCTCGGGGCGGCGTGCGAGCGCCCCGTCGAGGTTCAACTCGCCGTTGCCCGCCACGCCCGGCAGCGTCTCGAAGCCTGCCAGCAGCAATCGATCCGCACTTTCGTGGGTATCGACGACCCCGGCGACGACGTCGCGCCCATAGTCACGCATGCGCTGCGCGGCGGTGAGCATCGCGTTGGTCTTTCCCGCCCCGGGAAAAGCGCCGAAGAAGATCTTGAGCTTGCCGCGGCGCGGCGCGTCGGAGGCGGCATCCGGCGCCCGGGAGGATTGGGGAGAAGCCTCGGTCATGGGCAATATTAGCAAGTAGGCCTAGAATCACGCTTCTGCAGGGACAATCGAATGGACGAGGCCCTTCTCCTTGCGCGCGCCCAGTTCGGGCTCAACATCGGCTTCCACATTCTCTTTCCGACGCTGACCATCGCGCTCGCGTGGTTCGTGCTGGGCTTCCGCATCCTGTACCAGCGAACGCGCGACCCCGCATGGCTCGCCACGTACAAGCTGTGGCTCAAGATCTTCGCCCTCACCTTCGCCATGGGAGTGGTCACCGGCGTGGTGATGTCGTTCCAGTTCGGCACCAACTGGCCGCGGTACATGACCACGGTGGGCGCCATCGCCGGCCCGCTGCTCTCCTTCGAAGTCCTCACCGCTTTCTTCCTCGAGGCGACCTTCCTCGGCGTGATGCTGTTCGGCATGAACCGCGTTCCCGACTGGGTGCATATCGTCTCGAACGTGCTGGTGGCGTTCGGCACCACGGTCTCGGCATTCTGGATTCTCGCGCTCAACTCGTGGATGCAGACGCCCACCGGACACGTGCTGTCCGGGGGGCAGTGGATCGCGCAGGACTGGCTCGCGGTCATCTTCAACCCCTCGTTTCCGTACCGCCTCACGCACATGCTGCTCGCTTCGGGGCTGACCGCGTCGTTCGTGGTGGCGGGACTCTCGGCGTGGCGCTTGCTCTGGGCCCCGTTCGACAGCGGAGCGGCGAAGACGTTGCGCGCGGGGTTGATCGTCGCGGCGGTCCTGGTTCCTGTGCAGGTCGTGGTCGGGGATCAGCACGGCCTGAACACCCTCGAGCACCAGCCCGCCAAGATCGCCGCGGTGGAAGCACTCTGGCAAACCGAGCGCGGCGCCCCGCTGGTGCTCTTCGCGATCCCGAACGAGGAAACGCGTCGCAACGACTACGCGATCGAGCTTCCGTACGGAGCGAGCCTCATCCTCAAGCACGATGCCCACGCCGAGATCCAGGGCCTCGAGGCTTTCGCACCCGACTATCCTCCCGTCGCCCCCGTGTTCTTCGCCTTCCGCATCATGGTGGGGCTCGGCGTCCTGATGCTCGTCGTATCGTGGTACGGCGCGTGGAGGACGCGGCGCGGGCGCGCGGCGCCACCGTGGCTGTTGTGGGTGTTCGCCGCGTTCACGTTCGCGGGGTGGGGCGCCACGCTCGCGGGGTGGATCGTGACCGAGATGGGGCGCCAGCCGTGGCTGGTGACCGGCGTGCTGCGCACCAAGGATGCGGTGGGCGAGATCAGCGGGGCGCAGCTGGGCGCGAGCCTCACCGGCTACGTCCTCACCTACGCGTTGCTCTTCGTGGCCTACATGGTGGTGATCACGCACCTCGCCGGAAAAGGCGCCGACCTGAAAGGCGCGCCGAGCGCGGCGAGCGCCATTCCACGAGCCGCCGACTGAACCGTGGCCGCGAAGCGCCGTCACCTGGAGTAAAAAATGGACCTGCCACTCGTCTTCATGGTGTTGATGGGCCTTTCGGTGCTGGCCTATGTCGTGCTCGACGGCTACGACCTGGGAGTCGGAATGCTGATGCCCGCGGCGAGCGACGCGGAGCAATCGATGATGGTCGCCTCGATCGGCCCCTTCTGGGATGCGAACGAGACGTGGCTGGTGCTCGGCATCGGCATCCTGCTCGCGGCCTTCCCGGTCGCCCACGGCGTGGTGCTCGGCGCGCTCTACCTGCCGGTCGTCGCGATGCTCATCGGCCTGATGCTGCGCGGTGTGGCGTTCGAGCTGCGCGTGAAGGCGCTCGGCTGGCACCGCGAGCTGTGGAACTGGCTCTTCTGGGCGGGATCGTTCGTCGCGTCCTTCTTCCAGGGCGTGATGCTGGGGCGCTACATCACCGGCTTCGAGTCGGGATTCTTCTACTGGACGTTCGCCGTGCTCGTAGGCGCGAGCCTGTGCGGCGGCTACGTGCTGCTGGGCGCCACGTGGCTCATCCTCAAGACCGAAGGGGCGCTGCAGAAGAAGGCGCTCG
>JBGOST010000264.1:0-4509 GCA_041476125.1 Usitatibacter sp.
CCTCACCGGAATCCTGAGCGGCGAGAGGTTATGATCCGCGAAACACTCCGTTGCCTTGTTCCAGGCCCGGCCCACCTCCGCGGTGGTGTCGCGGTATGCCTTGCGCCACACCTCCGTGAGATCGTCGGCAGCCTGGCTCACCTCGTTCTGTATGCAGCCGGTGGAGAAGTTCTTCGTGCTGCACCCTTTCTTCTTTTTCTTCCCCTGGTCCTTCGCCGCTTCGTGCACGGAGTCGGGCAGCTTCGGCTGCTTCTTGAACCACTCCTCGGCGAGCTGGCGGTTGACGATGTAGCCGTCCATGTCGTGCGCTTCGAGCGTGCGCGCGTGCAACACCAGCAGGTCCCTCGCGCCTTGCGGCAGGCTCGTGGCATTCCGGATCTCGTCGATGCCGTTGAGCTGGAGGATGTTGGGATTTCGCGACCGCGGGCCCATTTTCATGTTCACCTTCGTGCCCGACGCCTGCGCCGGCCGCGGTGCCCCGGCGGTCACTTGAGGCAGCGGCTCGTTCTGTATCGCTGCCTTGGTGGCGCCACCCACCACCGTCGCGGCGAGCGGGCCCGCGGTCTTCGGCGGCTCGGAGAGCGGCTTCCTCGACGCAAGGGGCGCTTGCCCCGGCAGCGTTTTCTGCGCGGTGGGAAGGGACTGGGGTGTCGTCTTGGAAGCGGCGGCTGGAAGAGACTGAGGCGTCGTCTTGGAAGCGATCGAGGGCGCGGCCGCCACGCTCGTGATGGCGCAGCACATCGTCTTGCCGTCCACCGAAACCTGCCGGCCATCGAAGTTCGCGTGCACGGCCTGCCCTACGCGCAGCCTTTGCAGGACCGCCGAATCGCTCACCTTGAACTCGACCGTGCGCCCGTTGTTGCGCTCCTTCGCGGTCACCACGCCTTTCGCCTTGTCGATCGCGGTGATTTCGCAGCACGCAGCGGGGATGTCGGCCTTCGCCGCCGGCGGAAGCGTCGTTGCAGGCTTCGGCGCCGCCGCGGGTTGCTGGCCGGGAAGCGTGCCGGGAAGGCGCCCCGGCAGGCCCTGGGCTTCAGCCCCGAGACAGAGCGAGATGGAGAACAGGAGCAGGGAGCGCGAAAGGCATTTCATGCGTTTCTCCTTGGCGAATGGCGCACAGGTTAGGGTCCGGCGGATTACAGATCGGATACAGATTCGAGCGCCGCTCCCACAGCGGTGCAGGCACGGTCGTAGCGCGCGCGAAGGCGCGAGCGCACGTTCACGATCCAGTCCTCGCGCGCCTCGCCGGGGAGAAAGTCGCCGCGATATAGCGCCAGCGCCCGTCGCGTGAGCCGCATGCGCTCCTGGTCGCGGTCGGACCTGGCGGCGAGGTCGAGCATGCGTTCGAAGGAAACGGCGTCGCACCAGACATGGCGCGAGTCGATCGCAAGATGGCGCTCGCGGTGGATCACGATCTCATCGGAGCCCACGAGCCGGCGCAGCCGGTGCAGGTTGATGGCGAGAGAGCGCATCGACCGCGCGCCCTTGTCGGGCCACAGCGCCTCGGCGACGGCTGCGTCGGCGATCTCGACTCCGCCGCTGGCGACGAGGTACTTGAGAAGCGCCAGCGGCCGCAACGGCGCCTTGCGGCCGAACTCCAGGGGCATTCCGCCCACGTGGACGCAGAAGCGCCCAAGCGTGGTCACCTTGACTACCTGCGTCCGCGTCATGCGGATGCAGTCTGGGCGCGGCCTTCTTACAGATACGGTACAGATGGCGCTCACCCTCTCCCCGGCCGCACCCTCACCCCGACCCTCTCCCAAGGGAGAGGGCGGGGAAGAGGAGAGGGAGAACATCAGGGGGTGCGCGCGGCCAACTCCTTATACAACGCCTGGATCGCCGAAGTGGGAACGGCTTGCGACTGCAGCGCGAGCGCGCGCTCCAGCCGGCGATACGCGGCGATGCCTTCCACCGGACGGCCGAGCGCGAGGCAGCAGTGCATCAGGCCCAAGCAAAGCTCCTCGGCCTGCGCGTTCCTTTCGAGGCCGCGCGAGTAGCACGCGGCCGCCTCCTCCCATCGGCCGGCCCCGGCGAGCCACGCTCCTTGCGCGGCCAACGCGCCGACGAAGCGCGCGAGCAGGCGCTCGCGCGACGCGAGCGCCCATGCTTCGCGGTCCTCGTCGACTTGCAGGTCGCCGCCATAGAGTGCCACCGCGCGCTCCACCAGCCGATGGCGCGCCTCGCGTTCGCTTGCCGCCGCGGCCTCGTCGAGCAGCCACTCGAAGGCCATGGTGTCGCACCAGACCCGGCGCGAGTCGATGGCGATTCGATGCGAGCGAAGCGTCACCGTGTCGGTGCCCCCCAGCAAGCGGCGCAACCGGTGCAGGTTCACGGCGAGCGCGCTCAGCGCGGCATCGCCTTCCAGGTCGGGCCAGAGGGCGTCGGCCACCTGGACCTCCGCCAGCTCTCGCGTGCCGTGCGCGACGAGGTACTTCAGGAGCATGAGGGGCCGCGCGGGACTCTTGCGCCCGAAGCGAAGCGGGCGGCCGTCGACATGAGTCTCGAATCGGCCCAGCGCGAATACCTGCACCGCTTGCGCCGGCTGATCGGCGCTCGAGGGGTTCGGCGCCTGGTGCAGGCTGTCGATGATCCCGCCCAGGTAGCGCGCGTCGATCCCGAGCCCGCTCGCCTCCGCGCTAAGTCGCGCGATCGAATGCGCGTTCCATCTCGCGAGCCCGCCGCGCTCCTCCTCGCGCGCCGAGGCGAGCGTGCGGCGCAGGGCCTCGTTCAGCCGCGTGTGCTCGACGGGCTTGTCCGAGCTGGGTTCCGATCCCTCCGGGTCGTGCCACAGCGCGGTCCTGATCGCGGCGACACCCGAGCGCGACTTGTCGCCGGCGTAGCGCGCGCGCGTCGTGTAGCCCAGGCGCGCCTCGAAGGTCTCGTGGAAGCTCTGATAGGTCGCGAAGGCCCGCGCCGGCTCGCCGGTGCGCGCGTAGCAATCGGCCAGAGTCTCCACGATGCGCGGCAGCAGGGGGACATGCATCTTCTTCAGCGAGATCACATCGCTCCGGGCCTTCTCCAGCAGCTCGATGGCGCCGCTCGGCTCGCCGCCCTTGGCCGCGATCAGGCCAGTGATCCACTCGATATTGGCGGATTCGTGCGGGTCACCCGCCGGCGCCGCGTATCGCGCGGCCTGTGCGAGCCAGCGCCGCGCGTCCTCCAGGTCGCCGTGGTGCGCGGACGCCTCCGCCGAGTTGATGTACAGGGCGAAGTCGCTGCCGCGATCGCGAAAAGATTCGGCGCGCAGCTGGGTCAGCAGCTCCAAAGCCTCCGGGAGCCTGCCGAGGAATCGCAAGGCGAGCGCCACGTTGATCTCGGCGCGGCGCTTGAGCGCCGGGTTGTCGAAGCCCTCGCAGCAGGCGACCGCGCGCCGCGCGAGCTGCAGCGATTCCTCCCAGTCGTCGATGGCCATGAGCGTGCTCGAAAGATTGAGCAGCACCACGGCCAGCGGAGTGGGCGAGTCGCACTGCTCGAGCAGCAGCAGGTTGGCGTAGTGATGGTGCAGGACCCGGTCGACGTGGCCTTGGCGCCCGTAGCCCAGCGCCAGCGCGTGATACGCGAGAAAGTGGTCCATGGGCGCCACGCTCGCCGAGCGCACATAGGACTCCGCGATACGCTGGAGCCGGACGACCGCCTTGTCGGCTTGTCCACGCGCGATGTCGAGATACGCTTGCGACACCTCCGCGAGCGCGGCGCCGCGCGCATCGCGCGAATCCTCGAACAACGTCCGCGTCCGCTCGACAGTCGCAGCCGCCCGCGCGATCTCGGCGGTGCGCGTCAGGTGGTAGGCGAGGCATAGCCCAGCCCAGCCTGCGGATACCGGCTCCCCTGCCCGCGCAAAGGCCCGCGAAGCGAGCTCCATGGAGCGCTCGGGCCGGGCGACGAACTGCCGCCACGCCTCGACGCACTCCGCCTCGAGCGCTTTCGGAAACCGGAAGAACGGGTCGTCCGAGTCCATGCGGCAGGATAACAACTGCCGGCGTGCCCATCGATTTGCCGCAGCCGATAGGTTCTCCGAAGAGTGCCTGGAATGCGAATACGTGCTACCGCTGGGTCTTCCCTAGGGCGTCATCGTCCCGAAGGTGATGCCGGGGCCGGTCGCGAGCCGGAGGTAGCTGTCGTGCACGAGGGCGGTCGTCTGCATGGACGCGTTGAGCCCGCTGCCCCGCAGGCGCGCGTGCGCGATCTTCTTCAGTTCCGGATAGAACGCGGCGAACGCCCGGTCGAGCTCGGAGCCCGCTGGATGATGTAGACCTCGGGAACGAATTCGGCGAGGTAGCTCGCGCAAGGGCGGTCCCGGAAGACTTTCATCCCGCCCTCGTCGCATGCCTGGACCGCCGCCTGCGCGCCGAGCGACGCGGCCAGGAGAACCAGCAGTTTTAGAACGTTTAAGGCCATTAAAGGACGCGGGCGCCCCCGACCCGGACAGTGGAGGCACGCACAGCATAAAGGAGCGAGGCATGGATGCGACCCGGGGACCGCGAATCATGGTGGTGGACGACGACCACA
>JBGOST010000265.1:0-4483 GCA_041476125.1 Usitatibacter sp.
CGCACTCCTTGGTTGTCGAATGCATTCTAGCGCCCGCGGGCCACGCCTTCGCGGCGTGGATCCGCCCCGCCTTCCCATCCCGACGCCGTGCGCCGGATGGCGTGCAGGCCGCTCGTCATGTCGATGGCGACGACATCGTGGCCCATCGCTCTGAGAGTCGGCCGCAGGTTCTCCAGTTGCGTTCCCTTCTCGATCTCGGTCGGTCCGTTGCGGCTGCCGAAATGCGCCAGGGCGACGGCCGACTGCACGTCCATCTTCCAGTCGAGGGCCGCCACCAGCGTTTGCGCGACGTAGTTGATGATCTGGGGACCGCCGGGGCTTCCCAACACCATCTCGAGCGCGCCGCCGGCGCGATCGAAGACGACGAACGGCGCCATCGCGCTGCGCGGGCGCTTGCCGGGGGCCACGCTGTTCGCGACTTGCGCATCGCCCGCCGTGGGAAGGAAGCTGAAATCGGTGAGCTCGTTGTTGAGGAGGAACCCGCGCACCATGATGCGGCTGCCGAATGCAACCTCGATGGTGGTCGTCATCGAAACCGCGTTGCCGTCGCGGTCGACGATCGACAGGTGCGAGGTGCCGGCCGCTTCCTCGACGGGATCCTCGGCAAAAGCCGCCTTGAGTCCCGGCGGCGTGCCCGGCGCCGCGTGCCCCATCGATTTCTCCGGGCGAATGAGGGGCGAGCGCGAGGCGATGTAGCCGGGATCGACGAGCCCCTTCACGGGGACCTCGACGAATCGGTCGTCGGCCACGTACCGGGCGCGATCGGCATAGGCCAGGCGACCCGCCTCGGAGAACAGATGCACGGCCTGCGCCGAGCCCGGCCGCACGCGGGCCATGTCGAAGGATGCGAGCGTGCCCAGCATCTGCAGCACGGCGATTCCGCCCGCGGACGAGGGCGGCATTCCGCACAGGCGCCATGCGCGGTAATCGCCGCACAGCGCTTCGACGTCTCGCACGCGATAGCCGGCGAGGTCGTCGAGCGAGAGCGCTCCCGCGTTGCGATGCGACCTCACCGCGGCGACGATGTCGCTCGCGATCTCTCCGGTGTAGAAAGCATCCGCGCCCCGGAATGCGATCGCGCGCAGCGTGCGTGCGTACTCGGGATTCCTCAGGATCGTCCCGGCGCGTTTCGCCTGGCCGCCGGCGTCGAAGAAATACGCGTTCGCCGGCGCTTCGTCGGCGAGGCCCGTGTCGTTCGCCGCCAGGCGGGAAAGCCGCGGCGAAACGGGAAAGCCGCTTTCGGCGAGCGCGATCGCCGGCTCGAAGAGCGAGGCCCACGCGAGCTTGCCGTGGCGCGCGTGCGCGACTTCGAGCAGGCGCGGCGTCCCGGGCGTTCCGACGGAGCGTCCGCCCACCCGGGCTTCGCTGAATTCCATCGGCGCGCCGTTCGCCTTCACGAAGAGAGCGGGCGAGACGCCCGCCGGAGCGGTCTCGCGGCCGTCGTAGGCGCGGACCGCCTTCGCGCGCGCATCGTAGTAGATGAGGAACGCCCCGCCGCCCAGTCCCGATGAGCTCGGCTCGACCAGCCCGAGCACCAGCTGCGTGGCGATCATCGCGTCGATCGCGCTGCCGCCCTTGTCGAGCATCCTGAGGCCCGCGGCGACCGCGAGCGGATTGGCCGCCACGACCATGTAGCGCTTCGCCGTCGCGGCCTTCTTCGCCGTCCAGCCGCTCTCCCCCTCCGGCTGCGCCGGCCTCAGCTGCGCGTTGGCAAGTGTGCCGGCAACAAGGAGTGACGCCAGCAAAAGGCTTGGAAACGCAGATGAACGCAGATGAAACGCAGATGAACGTACCCCGCAGATCTTGGATGTGACTCGTGCCCGTGGATACTCAAGCACGAAACTCAAATGCATTGCCTTACGTTCATCTGCGCTACATCTGCGTTCATCTGCGTTTCCAAAGACTTTCGCCCGCATCACTCCCTGAGATCAAACGCCCCCGATGCAGAGGTATTTGATCTCGAGGAAGTCGTCGATGCCGTACTTGGAGCCTTCGCGCCCTAGGCCGGATTGCTTCACGCCGCCGAAGGGCGCCACCTCGTTGGAGATGATCCCGGTGTTGATGCCGACGATCCCGGCCTCCAGCGCCTCGGCCACGCGCCACACGCGCCCGATGTCGCGCGCGTAGAAATACGACGCGAGCCCGAACTCGGTGTCGTTCGCCTGCGCGATCACGTCGGCCTCGTCCTTGAAGCGGAAGAGCGGGGCCACGGGGCCGAAGGTCTCCTCGCGCGAGACCTTCATCGCCTGGGTCACGCCGGTGAGGATCGTCGCCTCGTAGAACCGGCCGCCCAGCGCGTGGCGCTTGCCGCCCAGCATCACCTTGGCGCCCTTGGCGGTGGCGTCCGCGACGTGCTCCTCGACTTTCGCGAGCGCCGCATCGTCGATGAGCGGCCCGAGGATCACGTCGGCCTCGGTGCCGCGTCCCACCTTGAGCGCTTTCACCTTCTCGGCGAGCTTCGCGGCGAAGGCGTCGTACACGGAATCCTGCACGTAGATGCGGTTAGCGCAAACGCACGTCTGCCCGTTGTTGCGGTATTTGGAGAGCACGGCGCCGGCGACCGCGGCGTCGAGGTCGGCGTCGTCGAAGACGATGAACGGCGCGTTGCCGCCCAGCTCGAGCCCGAGCTTCTTGATCGTGTCCGCGCTCTGGCGCATCAGCACGCGCCCGATCTCGGTGGAGCCGGTGAAGGTGATCTTGCGCACGACCGGGTTGGCGGTGAGCTCCGCGCCGATGGCGCGCGCGTTGCCGGTGATCACGTTGAAGACACCCTTCGGAACGCCGGCGCGCTGCGCGAGCTCGGCGAGCGCCAGCGCCGAATACGGCGTCTGGCGGGCGGGCTTCAGCACCATCGTGCAGCCCGCGGCGAGCGCCGGGCCGGCCTTGCGCGTGATCATCGCGTTGGGGAAGTTCCACGGCGTGATCGCCGCGACCACGCCGATCGGCTGCTTGATGACGACGATGCGCCGCTGCGGAGTCGGGGTCGGGATCACGTCGCCGTAGACGCGCTTGCCCTCCTCTGCGAACCACTCGATGAACGAGGCGCCGTAGAGGATCTCGCCCTTGGCCTCGGCGAGCGGCTTGCCTTGCTCGGCGGTGAGCAGCTGCGCCAGGTCGTCGGCGTTCGCGACCATCAAGTCGAACCAGCGGCGCAGGATTGCAGCGCGCTCCTTCGCGAGCAGGGCCCGCCACGCGGGCAGCGCCGCGTTGGCCGCATCGACCGCGCGACGCGTTTCAGCGGCGCCGCAGTCGGGCACGGTGCCGACGATCGAGCCGTCGGCGGGGTTGTCGACCTTGATGCGGGCGCGGCTGTCGGCCTCGACCCATGCCCCATCGACGAAGCAGCGGTCGCGGAACAGGTTGGCATCCTTCAAATGGGGAACGGCGGGGCGTGTCTGGACAACGGCATTCATGGTGATACCTCCGGAACCGGCGAGTTGAACGGCCGACCGATGAAACCCCCCTCACAGCAGAGGTTCAGGGTCCGTTCCAACGAGCCTTAAATTATAGCTTTTCGAAGGACTTCTCGGCGCGATGCCACCGCCACGCGACGAGTCCCCATGCGATCGCGGCGTGCAGCAGCGCGGTGGCCGTGGCCTGCCAACCGCCGATCTGCATCCCGAAAGGCAGGATGAACGAGGCCGCGTCCTTGGCGCCCATGCCGGCGAGGAGCCCCGGGACGACCCACCAGAGCAACACGAAATAGAGCAGCGCCGCGGCCTCCACGCGCCGGGCCTTGGTGGCCAGCGCGAAGAAGACCAGCAGCCCGGCATCGCGCACCGCGAGCAGCACGAGGGCGACCGGGTAGAGGCTCACGGAGCGAAGCCGCGCATTGCCGATATCCGGGCCCACCGACTGCGGAATGAGGACGGCGAACGCCGCCGCGAGGATGAGCGGGCAGACCCACAGCGGCAATTCCTCCATGACGCGCTGCCAACTGCCCGCGGCCGCGTGGGTCGCGATCCGGCGCGCGACCATGAACGTGGTGAGGTCCGCGAACAGCGTGTAGTACATAAGCGTGAGGCTCGAGATGAGACCCGTGAGGAGGAAGAGCGTGGTGGCCGTGAAGCCGCGCGGCGGGTTGAATCCCGCGACGTAGGCGGCGAGGAAAACGATGAACGCCGGAAGCGCCCAGGGAAGCGTGCGCTCCTTGAGCTCGCGCGACATCTCGCGAAAGGCGCCGAGCACCGCCCACGCGGCGAACACCACCGCGGAGACCGCGCCGAACCTGAGGCCCGACCAGGGGTTCCCGTACCACGTGATTTCCTGCGCGCTCTGCCACCACGGAACGCTGAAGATCCCGAGAATTCCGAAGACGACGGGGATCATCACGATCGCGCCCATGCGGTGTCCCAGGCGCGAATCCTTGCGCGAGGCCTGCAGGCTCGCGGCGATGGCCCCGGCGTGCAGCGCGATGGCGGATCCCACGAGGGCGACCGCGATCCATGCCACCTCGACGTGCTCGCTCGGGCCGCAGGTGACG
>JBGOST010000266.1:0-4480 GCA_041476125.1 Usitatibacter sp.
GAGGCGCTCGCGCCGCGCCAGCCCGCGAGCGCCTCGGGCGAATGAGCGCAATGGCCGACCCTCCCGTCGACATTGGCGACCTGCGCTTCCTGGTGGTCGAGGACCACGGCTTCCAGCGCTGGGTGATGGGCAACCTCCTCGAGGGCATGGGCGCGAAGCACGTCTATTCGGCCGCCGATGGCCGCGCCGCGCTCGACGTGCTCGCGGGCCTCGATCCGAGCGCCGACATCATCGTGAGCGACCTCGACATGCCGGGCATGGACGGCATGGAGTTCATTCGCCACATCGCCGACCTGGGCCAACCGGTATCGCTGATCCTCGTGAGCAGCCTCGAGCGTTCCCTCATCGCTTCGGTCGAGACGATGGCGCGCGCGTACGGCGTCAACCTGCTGGGCGCCATCGAGAAGCCGGCCACGGCGACGAAGCTGGGAAACCTCATCAACCTGCACGACTCCCGGGCGAGGGCGCGCCAGGACGCCGGCGCGCACACTTTCACGGTCGAGGAGATCGCGGACGGCTTGCGCCTGGACCAGTTCGAGCCGTTCTTCCAGCCCAAGGTGGAGATGAAGACGCGGCGGATCGTGGGCGCCGAGGCGGTGGCGCGCTGGCGCCATCCCGACAAGGGCATCGTGCTTCCGGAAGCGTTCATCGCGCCGATGGAAGGCGGCGGCCTCATCGACGAGCTCACCGATTCGATCCTCATGCGCGCCGCGTTGAACTGCCGCCTGTGGCAGTACTCGGGTCTCGATGTGAATGTGTCGGTCAACCTTTCGATCAAGTGCCTCGATGACGTCGCGCTTGCCGAGCGAATGATGAAGCTCGTGAGCGGGCAGGGCCTGGAGCCGCGGCACGTGATCTTCGAGGTCACCGAGTCCGCGGCGAGGAGCGACCTGGGCCGCACACTCGAGATTCTCTCGCGCCTGCGCATGAAGGGCTTCGGCCTTTCGATCGACGATTACGGCACCGGCTATTCCTCCATGGAGAGGTTGAGCCGCGTGCCGTTCACGGAACTCAAGATCGACCGGGTTTTCGTGAGGGACGCTCCAGCCCAGGAGGCGAGCCGCGCGATGCTCGAGTCGAGCCTTGAGATGGCGCAGAAGCTGCGCATCGTCGCGGTCGCCGAGGGCGTGGAAACGAGGACCGAGTGGGACCTGCTGCGGCAGCTCGATTGCCCCGTGGCACAGGGCTTCTTCATCGCCAAGCCGCTGAGCGCGGCGGCGTTCCTCGACTGGGCGCGGGTCCGCCGCCCGGTGAGCGCGTGATGCGCATCGCGGCCGCGGTGGCGATCGTCGTGGCGGGGTGCGCAAACGCTGCGCTGCCCTCCCGGCAGCTCGCGAACGCCGAGGCGGCGATCGCGGCGGCGATCGTGGCGGGTGCGGCGGAGCATGCGGCTGGCGAGCTCGCATCGGCGCAGGAGAAGCTCGCGCTGGCCAAGCGCTGGATCGCGGCGCGCGACTACGAGCCGGCGCGCTGGCTGGCCGAACAGGCGCAGGCCGACGGGGAGCTCGCCGCCGCGAAAGCCGCCCGGGTGGCGGCGCGCAAGGCCGCTCCTTGAGAACCGGCCTCGCGATCCTCGCCATCGGCGTGCTCGCGCTGTGCGGCTGCAGCTTCGTGCCGAAGGCCTATCCTCGCCTCGACGAAGCGCGCGAGGCGCACCGGAAGGCGGCCGCGGATCCGGTCGTCGTCTTGTACGCGCGCGCCGAGCTCAAGACCGCGGGGGAAATGCTGGAGCGCGCCGTCGTGGCGCGCGATACGCTGGACGATCCGGCGCTCGTCGACCACCTGGCGTACCTGGCGAAGCAGCGTGCGGCGATCTCGATCGAAGTGGCGAAGGGCAAGGCGCTGCAACGCGAAGCGCTCGACCGGCAGCGCGCGGCGAGAATCGCCGCAAGGCGGTAACGCCTTCAGGAGTACATGTGCAGCCCGCCGTTCACGGCGAGGTTGGTGCCGGTGATGTAGGCGGAGCCCTCGGAGGCGAGGAAGGCCACCGCGTCGGCGATCTCCTCGGGCATCGCGAGGCGCCCGGCGGGAATCTCGGAAATGATCTTCTCGCGCACGTCGGCGCGGATCGCCATCACCATCTCGGTCTGCACGTAACCCGGCGAGATCGCGTTCACGGTCACGCCCTTCCTCACCACTTCCTGCGCGAGCGACTTGGTGAAGCCGAGGATGCCGGCCTTGGCCGCGGCGTAGTTGGTCTGCCCGAACTGGCCGCGCACCGCGTTCACCGAGGAAATGTTGATGATGCGGCCCCAGCCGCGCTCGACCATGCCGTCGATCACGTGGCGCGTCACGTTGAAAACGCTGTCGAGGTTGGTCGTGAGCACGGCGCGCCACTGCTCGAGCGACATCTTGCGGAAGGTCGAGTCGCGCGTGATACCGGCGCAGTTCACGAGGATTTCCACGGGGCCGTGATCGGCCTCGATCTTCTTCACCATGGTGCCCATGGCGTCGAAATCGGTGACGTCGCCGAAGGCGAGCCCGCTCGCCGAGCCGTTCAGGCCGGCCGCGGCCATCGCCTCGCGCCATCGGTCCTCGCTGCCGGGAATGGCGAAGTTCGCCACGACGAAATGACCGTCGCGGGCGAGGCGCTTGCAGATCGCGGTGCCGATGCCGCCCACACCGCCGGTTACGAGAGCTACCCTCTTCATAGGTTCATCCTTCTCGCTGGTCGCCCCGCCAAAAAAAACCCCAGGTTACCCTGGGGTTCTAACCTTTATCCGGATTGCGATAAAGGAGGAGGAGCCTTGAAATCACTTGCGCGACTTGGCGCGGTTGGCGCCCACGCCGGCGTCGGAGAAGCTCGCGACGTTCTTGGCGGCCTTGCTGAAGCTGTCGAACGCGGCGGTCGTCGCGGCGAGCGAAGACTTGATCGCGGCCACCGTCACGTCGCTGCCCGCGGGGGCCGACTTGGCGGCCTGGTCGACGGTTTCCGAGACGGCCTGCTGGAAGGAAGTCATGCGGTCCTCGGCCAGGCGGGAGAGCTCGGACTGCGTCTCGGAGGCGACCTCGTAGACGCTGCGCGAGTAGTTCATCAGCCATTCGACGGCGTTCTCGGCGCTGCGGGTGCGGACCTTGAGGAGCTCCTGGACGTTCTTGGCGCCGCTCGCGGCGCGCGCCGTGGCGGTCGCCTGCTCCAGGGTGCCCTTGGCGTACTGGAGCTGGAGCGAGATCACCCGCTCGGTGTTGTCCATGGAAATGCGCGTAAGGCGCGCGGCCGTATCGAGGGTGGCGCGGCCCAGTTCGGAGAGCGGATTGGCGTTGACGTTCATGCGGT
This sequence comes from Usitatibacter sp., assembly GCA_041476125.1. Lineage (GTDB taxonomy): Bacteria > Pseudomonadota > Gammaproteobacteria > Burkholderiales > Usitatibacteraceae > Usitatibacter. The sequence continues at coordinate 3,278 of JBGOST010000266.1, forward strand.
ACTCCTCCGGCATCATTTGTGCACTGCAACATTTTCATTGTAAGAAGCAGAAGGCGCCCTGTCAAGGAGATTTTGGTGCATTGCACCAGAGGGCCGCACGTGCACTGCCGCAATGCCCCAAATTGTAATAAAATGAACGACTTGTGGGCCGCCCGCGCCATCTCTTCACGGCCACGCACATGATCCAATTGATGTAGCGCAGCATCCGCACAGGATTCCCCATGGCCTCGCCCCGCATCATCAAGAAGTATCCCAACCGACGCCTCTACGACACCGAGACGTCGACCTACATCACGCTCGCCGACGTGAAGGACCTGGTGCTGGGCTACAAGGAGTTCCAGGTGCAGGACGCGAAATCGGGCGAAGACCTCACGCGCGCGATCCTGCTGCAGATCATCCTCGAGGAAGAATCCGGCGGCGTGCCGATGTTCTCCACCGACATGCTCGCGAACATCATCCGTTACTACGGGCACGCGATGCAGGGCCTCATGGGCTCTTACCTGGAGCGCTCGATCTTCGCCTTCCACGAGGCGCAGAAGCGCTTCCAGGAACAGACGAAGACGCTCTACGGCGAGCTGCCCAAGGGGCCCGTCGATGCGTGGGGCCAGCAGATTCCCAACGTGATGGGCGGCTATCTCGAAAAGGGCGCCAAGGCCGTGATCGACATGCAGGAGGACCTGCGCAACCAGGCCCTCAAGCTCTTCTCCGGCTTTCCCTTTCCCAACGCCCCGGGCGAGAACGCCGATGAAGCCAAGCCGCGCGCGAAGGGCGCCAAGGGCGCAAAGAAACCGCGCAGCCGCAAATGAAACACCGGGGACAGACCACTCGTCCCTCTCCGCGGGACAAGTGGTCTGTCCCCAGAGTCGGTTTCGTATCCCTCGGTTGTCCCAAGGCGCTGGTCGACTCCGAGCAGATCCTCACCCAGTTGCGCGCCGAGGGCTACGACATCGCGCCCAGCTACGAGGGCTCGGACCTGGTGGTGGTCAACACCTGCGGCTTCATCGACGCCGCGGTCCAGGAGTCGCTCGATGCGATCGGTGAGGCGCTTGCCGAGAACGGCAAGGTGATCGTCACCGGGTGCCTCGGCGCCAAGGGCGACGTGGTGCGCAAGAACCACCCCAGCGTGCTCGCGGTCACCGGCCCGCACGCCACCGACGAAGTGATGAGCGCGGTGCACGCGCACCTGCCCAAGCCGCACGATCC
>JBGOST010000267.1:0-4480 GCA_041476125.1 Usitatibacter sp.
CGCGGCATGGCGATCGACGACCTCGCGCCGAACCTCTCTTTCTTCTTCTCGAACGGGCTCGATCCCGAGTACACGGTGCTGGGTCGCGTGGCGCGTCGCATCTGGGCGATCGCCATGCGCGATCGCTACGGCGCGAACGAGCGCAGCCAGAAGCTCAAGTACCACGTCCAGACCTCCGGCCGCTCGCTCCACGCCCAGGAGATGGCCTTCAACGACATCCGCACCACGCTGCAGGCCCTGATCGCCGTCTACGACAACGCGAACAGCCTGCACACCAACGCCTACGACGAGGCGATCACGACACCGACCGATGAATCGGTCCGTCGCGCGATGGCGATCCAGCTCATCATCAATCGCGAGTGGGGGCTCGCGAAGAACGAGAACCCCAACCAGGGCTCGTTCATCGTCGAGGAGCTCACCGACCTCGTGGAGGAGGCGGTGCTCAAGGAGTTCGAGGCCATCGCCAGCCGCGGGGGCGTGCTGGGCGCCATGGAAACGGGCTACCAGCGCGGCAAGATCCAGGAGGAGAGCCTTTACTACGAGCACCAGAAGCACGACGGCTCTTATCCGATCATCGGCGTGAACACCTTCCGCAATCCGCAAGGCGATGCGGCCGCACGGAAGGTCGAGCTCGCGCGTTCCACCGAGGAGGAAAAGCAGGGCCAGCTCAAGCGCCTGCGTGAGTTCCGCGAGCGCCACGCCGCCGAGACGCCCGCCATGCTCGAGCGGCTGCGCCAGGCGGTGATCGCGGACGGGAACGTCTTCGAGGTGCTGATCGACGCGGTGCGGGTCTGCTCGCTGGGACAGATCACCCATGCCCTCTTCGAGGTCGGAGGCCAGTACCGGCGCAACATGTGATGTTTCCGCAACGCATCGTCTGCCTCACCGAGGAGCCCACCGAGGTCCTGTACGCCATCGGCGAGCAGGACCGCATCGTGGGCATCTCGGGCTTCACCGTGCGGCCCGCGCGCGCGCGCAAGGAAAAGCCCAAGGTCTCGGCGTTCACGTCCGCAAAAGTCGACGACATCGTCCGGCTCAAGCCCGACCTCGCCATCGGCTTCTCCGACATCCAGGCCGACATCGCCCAGGCGCTCGTCAAGCGCGGCATCGAGGTGTGGATCGCCAACCACCGCACCGTCGACGGCATCCTCGGTTACGTGCGCCGCCTGGGCGCGATGGTGGGCGCGGTGCAGCGCACCGAGCGCTTCGCGATCGAGCTCGAAGATCGCGTGGCGCGCGTGCGGGTCGCGGCGGCGCACCTGACGCGGCGCCCGAAGGTCTATTTCGAGGAGTGGGACGATCCGCAAATCAGCGCGATCGGCTGGGTAAGCGAGCTCATCGGCATCGCGGGCGGTCAGGATGTCTTTCCCGAGCGAGCGGCCTGCGCCCTGGGCCGCGATCGAATCCTCGAAGATCCGCTCGAGGTCGCACGGCGATCGCCGGACGTCATCATCGGCTCATGGTGCGGGAAGAAATTCCGCCCCGAGCGCGTCGCGGCGCGCCCCGGATGGAGCGCGATACCGGCGGTCCGCGACGGCGAGCTCCACGAGGTGAAGTCTCCGATCATCCTGCAACCGGGTCCGGCTGCGCTCACCGACGGCCTCGATGCATTGCATGGAATCGTCGCGCGCTGGGCCGCACGCACCGCGGGCGCAAGCAGGATCGCGGTATGAACGACGCGCCGCCCGTCGAATCGCCCTGCATCAAGGTGTGCGTGCTCGATGCGAGCGGCGAGGTTTGCATCGGCTGCTTGCGCACGCTCGACGAGATCGGCCATTGGGCGCAGCTTTCCAATGCGCAGCGCTCGAGGATCGTCGAGAAGCTGCCGGGGCGGCGCGAGCGATCCGGGCCAACCCCGAGCGCTCCGCCGAGCTGGACGGCGCAACGCTGCGAGGGTTGTGGCGCGGGATTCTCCTGCGGCGCCGAGGATCCGCAGGCTCCGTGCTGGTGCGCAGCCTATCCCGCCGTCGCGCCTTCGCGAGCGGGGGCACGCTGCCTATGCCCCGAGTGCCTGGCCGCCGTGAAGACTTGAGCAAATCCATGGGCAAGCGACTCACGAAGATCTATACGCGCACCGGCGACGACGGCACCACCGGGCTGGGCGATGGCAGCCGTGTGGCCAAGGACAGCCTGCGCATCGAGGCCATCGGCGCCGTGGACAGCCTCAACTCGTTCATCGGGCGAGTCCTCGCGCAGGACATACCGGATGGCGTGCGCTCGTGCCTGGAGAACGTGCAGCACGATCTCTTCGAGCTGGGCGCCGAGCTTTGCCTGCCGGGAGTGACGAAGATCGGGGACATGCATGTCGAGCGCCTCGAACGCGAGCTCGACGCTTTCAACAGCATGCTGCCCGGGCTGAAGGAGTTCATCCTTCCGGGTGGCGCGCCGCCGGCCGCCGACGCGCATATCGCGCGTACCGCGTGCCGCAATGCCGAGCGCATCGTGGTGGCGCTGGGTAAAGCGCAGACCACGGGCCATTCGGCAAGGCGTTACCTCAACCGCCTTTCCGACCTGCTATTCGTCATCGCGCGTGTCATCAACAGCGCCGCAGGCCGTTGCGATGTCTATTGGCAGCAGGGGAAGAACCGTGGACAGTAAACCGATCGGCCGTTATCCCGTTCCGCGGCTTCGCGATCTGCCGGACGACATCCGCGTGCGGATCGAGGCCGTCCAGCAAAAGGCCGGCTTCGTCCCCAACGTGTTTCTCACCCTCGCGCACCGGCCCGACGAATTCCGCGCCTTCTTCGCCTATCACGACGCGCTCATGGAGAAGGAGGGCGGGCTCACCAAGGCGGAGCGGGAGATGATCGTGGTCGCCACCTCGGGCGCGAACCAATGCCAGTACTGCGTGGTCGCCCACGGCGCGATCCTTCGCATCCGCGCGAAGAATCCTCTCATCGCGGACCAGGTCGCGACCAACTACCGCAAGGCCGATATCACCGAGCGCCAGAGGGCGATGCTCGACTTCGCGCTGAAGGTCTCGCAACGATCGCAAGAAGTGGGCGAAGCCGACTTCGAGGTCCTCAGGCGCCAGGGCTTCTCCGACGAAGACATCTGGGACATCGGGGCGACGAGCGCGCTCTTCGCGCTCTCCAACCGCATGGCCAACCTCATCGACATGCGGCCGAACGACGAGTTCTTCTCGATGGGTCGCGAGCCGCGGTGAATCCCTAGATCCCCGGCGCCTCCGGAGGAATCTCGGGTTCCGGCTCGGGGGGCACCCAGGAGGCGCGCCGCTTCTCGAGAAACGCCGCCACGCCTTCGCGCCCTTCGGGAGAGGAGCGGATCTTCGCGATTCGCTCGGCGGTGTCCTGGATGAGCTCGCTCGTGACCGGGCGGCCCGAGACCGCGCGGATGAGGTCCTTCGCTTCCTTCTGGGAGGCGGGGCTGCATGCGAGGAGGGCTTCGACGATCGCGCCGATCTTCTCGTCGAGCTCCGCCTCGTTGGGGGTGATCTCGTGCACCAGGCCCAGGCGCCAGGCTTCGGCGGCCTCGAAGCGCTCGGCGGTGAGGAAATAGCGCCGTGCCGCGCGCTCGCCGATCGCGGCGACCACGTAGGGCGAAATCACCGCGGGAATGAGGCCCAACCTCGCCTCGCTCAACGCGAAGGTGGCCGATTGCGTGGCCACGGCGATGTCGCAGCACGCGACCAGTCCCACGCCGCCGCCGAGGGCCGCTCCCTGCACGCGGGCGATCGTCGGCTTGCGGGAGTGGGCGATGGTGCGCATGAGCGCCCCGAGCCCCATCGCGTCGCGGCGGTTCTCGTCCATCGAGAATCCCGCCATGCGTTTCATCCAGTTCAGGTCCGCGCCCGCGGAAAACGACTTGCCCGCGCCCGAAAGGACGATGACGCGGATGCCGTCGTCGGCCTCCATCGAACGGAACGCCTCGGTGAGCTCGCCGATGAGCGCATCGTCGAACGCGTTGTGGCGCTCGGGGCGGTTCATGGTGATGAGGCCGATCGGGCCCTGGCGCTCGATCGCGAGCAATTGGCTCATCGGGTTCCTTACATGCGGAAGACGCCGAACCGCGTCTCCTCGAGCGGAGCGTTGAGCGTGGCGGCGAGCGCCAGCGCCAGGACGCGGCGCGTGTCGGCGGGGTCGATCACCCCGTCGTCCCACAGCCGCGCGGTCGCGTAATAGGGGTGGCCCTGCTTCTCGTACTGCTCGCGGATCGGGCCCTTGAACGCCTCCTCCTCCTCCTTCGACCACTTCTTGCCCTTCGCCTCGATGCCGTCGCGGCGAACGGTGGCGAGGACGCTCGCCGCCTGCTCGCCGCCCATCACCGAGATGCGCGCATTCGGCCAGGTCCAGAGGAAGCGCGGATTGAAGGCCCGGCCGCACATGCCGTAGTTTCCGGCGCCGAACGACCCGCCGAGGATCAGCGTGAGCTTGGGCACCCTCGCGCACGACACCGCGGTGACCATCTTGGCGCCGTCCTTGGCGATGCCGCCGCTCTCGTATTTCTTCCCCACCATGAA
>JBGOST010000268.1:0-4461 GCA_041476125.1 Usitatibacter sp.
CCTGGAGGGCGATCGAGCGCCAGTTCACGCGCGCCCTCCCAGTCGCACCACGTCCGCGTCGGTCGAGCGCAACTGCGGCGCGAGGTGGAACGCGTCGGAGAAGCAGTCGTCCGGGGACAGCCCGTGCGCGGCGAACGCCGGCGCAATCGCCTCGATCATCTGCACCGAGCCGCACGCGTAGATCTGGTGGCTCGAGAGGTCCGGGAAGTCGGCGAGGATCGCCTCGTGCACGAGGCCCGTGCGCCCGCTCCATGCGTCGTCGGGCTGCGGGTCGGAGAGCACCGCAACGAAGGTGAAGTTGTCGTGCTCGCGCGCCCAGCGCTCGGCGAGCTCGGCGGCGTAGAAGTCGCGCCTGTGGCGCACGCCCCAGTAGAGGATCATGCGGCGCTTGATTCCAGTGGCGAAGGCGTGCTCGAGCATGCTCTTCACCGGCGCGAAGCCCGTGGAGCCCGCGACGAAAAGGATCGGCTTGGCTCCGGTCTCGCGCAGGTGGAAGGAGCCCAGCGGGCCTTCGAAACGCACCAGGTCGCCCGCCTTCATCCCCCCGAACACGTGGGGGGTGAAGCGCCCGCCGGCGATGTGGCGAATGTGCAGCTCGACCGTCTCGCTGCCGCCGGGCGCCGTGGCGAAGGAGAAGCTCCTCTTCGCGCCGTCCGCGAGCAGCACGTTGATGTGCTGGCCCGCGTGCCACTTGAGCTTGCCGCCGGACTCGACTCGCAGCAACACCTTCATCACGTCGGGTGCCAAGCGCTCGAGCGCGATCACGCGCGCGCCGTATTCGCGCGCCGAGGCCGGCTTCGCGCCCGGCAGCGGCTGGTACTCGATCTCGATATCGCCCAGCGGCTCGGCGCAGCAGAAAAGCACCTTGCCCGCGGCGCGCTCGGCCCTCGTGAGGGCGCTGTCCTGGTAGGCCGCCATCGCGACCTCGCCTTCGAGCAGCGTGCCCTTGCACACGCCGCAGCCGCCGTTGCGGCAATCGAAGGGCATCGGCAGGCCTTCGCGCAGCCCCGCCTCGAGGATCGTCTCGCCGGGGCGCGCGGTGACGATGCGTTCGTCGGGGTGCACGGAGAGGAGGAATTCCAGCGGTCCGGCGCGGCGCGCGCGCGGCGGCAGCCAGGGCAGGCACAGCATGAACGCGGTGGCGCCGGTGACCAGGGCCCAGGTCGCCCCAAGTCCCCACGCGTAGATGAGCGGATAGACCGACAGGTAGAACCAGTCGAGCGCCACCGTGGCGGGGACGATCGCGAGGTCGGCGGGCGCCTGGCTCAACGCGGGCTTGACGATCGAGAGCGCGAGCAGCATCGCGACGATGCCGATGGCGATCGGCGCGGGAGGCTGCGTGTGGGCCTTCGGCACGCGCTGCGTGTGGATCCACAGCACGGCGAGCGCGGCGAGCGGCAGCCCGATGTGAACGAACGAGAGCAGCGAGAAGAGCCGGTCGCTGACGCTCGCCTCGTAGAGGAAATTGCGCGCCAGCGCGCCGTTGAAGATCGGCAGCGCATCGAGCCACTCCGCGCTCGCCGTGACGACGAACTGCGCGAGCCGGTCCCACGGCAGCATGTAGCCGTTGATCCCCGAGGCGTACACCATCCACAGCAGCGCCACGCCGCTCACCCAGGAGAACCAGCGAAAGCCCCGATGATGGCCGAAGACGAAGTGGCGCGCGAGGTGCAGGAGCATCGCGAGCACCATGCCGTCGGATGCGTACCGGTGGAAGCTGCGCATGAGGCCGCCGGCCCAGCGCTGCGAATGCGTGAGGGCCTCGACGCTCGAGTACGCGTCGGTGACGCTGGTCTCGAAGAACGCGTAAAGGTAGAGCCCGCTCGCCACCACGATCCAGAGCTGGAAGTAGGCGATCGCGCCGAGGTAGTAGAACGGATTGAGGCGCTCGCCGAAGAGGCGGTTGAAGAGCGCCTCGGCGCGCAGGAACGCTCCCTGGGTCGCGGCCTGCAAGCCGCTCAGCACCCCTCGCTCCGCGAGCGCCGCCGCTCGCGCAGCAGGAAGCCGAGCGTGAACGCGAGGCAGAAAAGGCCCACCGCGATCTCGATGAACAGCCCGTAGTTGAGCCGGTACTTGCCGGATCGGGGATCGTACACCGTGCACAGGAGCCGGGCGCGCGCGAGCAGGGCCGAGACCGACGTCGCCGCGGCGGGCTCTCCCAGGGCCAGCTCGCGCAACGGCCGCACCAGCATCGGCAGCTCGAAGGACTCGCCGTAGATCTGTTGATAGACGCGCCCGCGGCCATCGAGGATCGTCACCTGCAGGAGGTGGTCGAAGCCGCCCGACTGCGAGGCGTAGGTGAAGCCGAGGTCGCGCGCAAGCGCCTCGGGCACGCCGGCGTCGGGCGCGAGGAACGCCCAGCGCGGATCGTCGACGCCGTTGGCGCGAGCGAAGACGCGCATCGACACGGGATTGTCGCTAGCCGGGTCGAAGCCGATCGAGACGACCTGGAATGCGCCGGCGCCCAACACGAGGCGCGCTTCCCGCACCGCTTTGGCGAGGAAGCGCGTGGTCGTGGGGCACACCTGCGAGCAGCCGGTGTAGATGAAGCTCACGACGAGCGGCTTGCCGCGGTAGTCGGCGAGGGTCACGCGCCGGCCATCGGTGTCGGTAAAGGCGAAGGCACCCGGCGTGGAACCCACCGCCGCCTGACTCCTGGCGAGCGCGCGATCGGCGTCGATGGGTGCGGCGCCGGCCGGGTGCGCGACGCCGCCGGACAGCAGCAGGCACGCGAGCGCCGCGTCGGCGAGAAAGGCGAGGGCGCGGCGCAACGCCCGCCGCAGGTCAACCGGTCGGCGATGGCCGCGACAAGCAGCAGCGAAAGCTGCGCGAGGGACGCGTGGAAACTCGCGCGTGCATTGGCCTTGCCGGGTTCGCGCGCGAGGCGCCACGCCGCGCGCACGAAGAGCGCCCCGCCCACGGCCGCGCCGGCCGCGTAGATCACGCCCATGCCGAGCGCGATCGGCACGAGCGAAAAGGCGGCGAGGACCACGGCGCTCGCGAAGACGACGCGAGCGGCGCGCGCTTCGCCCGCCACCACCGGCAGCATCGGCACGCCGGCCGCCGCGTAGTCCTCGCGGTAGGCGATGGCGAGACTCCAGAAGTGCGGCGGCGTCCAGAGGAAGAGGATCCACGCGAAGGCGAGCGGCAGCGGCTCGAGTGCCGCGTGCGGCGCCACCGCGGCCGCCCCGGCGAGGACCGCGAAGCTGCCCGCGAGCCCGCCGATGACGATGTTCATCCAGGTGCGGCGCTTGAGCCACACGGTATAGACCACGCCGTAGAAGAACGCCCCGAGGAAGGTGTAGAGAGCGGCCACGGGATTCACGAGCCACGCCGCCGCGGCGGTGGCCCCGCCGCAGAGCGCGGCGATGAGTGCGAGCCAACCCGCGTGGCGATGCAGGCGCCCGGTGGCGAAGGCGCGAGCGCGCGTCCTCGCCATCTTGCGGTCGAGGTCGGCCTCGACGTACTGGTTGAACGCGCCCGCCGCCGCCGAGGCGACGAGCACCGCGAGGGCGATCACGACGATCTTCGCCGCGCCCGCCGCGCCGGGCGCCACCGCCGCGCCCGCGAGCGCGGTGAGCGCGATGGCCAGGCCGATGCGCAGCTTGAAGAGGTCGAAGATGAGGCGCATGGCGGGCGGTCGGCGCTAGCTGATCGGCCAGACGGTGGAGAGGTACTTCCAGTTCACGAAGTAGTAGAGGATGAAGGACACGAGGAACACCATCGCGAGCACGAAGGTGCCGGGCGCGACGAAGCCTGCGATCCCCTGGGTTCCGTGCGCCATGAGCGGATTCGGCGCGACGGCGCTCACACGCGGCGCCATTCCATCGCGCACGGCGACCCGCTTCGCGGCGGGGACATCGAGGCGCTTGCCGAGGAAAATCGAGCTGACCGCGATGAGCACGTAGATCGCGCCGCCGACCACCGCCGCGATCCCGGCGATCGCGGTGAGCCCCATCATGAGGAAGGCGGTGCCGGGGAACTCGTACGCCAGCGCATTCCCGGCGAACGTGATGTCCCAGTGCCGGCGCGGAATGCCGAGCGTTCCCGCGCCCATCATGAAGAGCGCGAAAGCACTCATGCCGAGGCCGAAGAGGTACGGCTGCCAGGCGGCGAGCTTCGGAAACATCAGCTCGCGCCGGAAGAGCGTCGGAATGAGGAAGTAGGTGAGCGACATGAAGGCGAGCGTGGTTCCCACCACGACGGTGGCGTGGAAATGCCCCGGCACGTAGATCGTGTTGTGGATGATGAGGTTCAGCTGCTCGGTTCCCATCATCACGCCCGAGATGCCGCCGAGGAACCCGAAGCCGATGAGCGAGATGAACATCCCGGAGAACACCGGGTTGCCCCACGGCGCCTTGCGCAGCCACTCGAAGAGCCCGCGGTTGTAGCCTTTCTCGCGCTGCGCCACCTCGATCGCGCCCGGCACCGTGAGCCCGTGCACCATCGAGGCGAGCACCG
>JBGOST010000269.1:0-4403 GCA_041476125.1 Usitatibacter sp.
ATGCGGTGCGGACCCACGGCGAGCGTGAGCGCGGTCTTCTTGCTGTCGAGTTGCGCTAGGATCTCGTCGGCCGATGACCCTCTCCCCCGCCCTCTCCCAAGGGAGAGGGAGATCACTAACGCTTCAGTTCCACCTTGTCGACGTGGATTCCCCACGCGGCGGCCACGGCATTCATGCTCTTCAGGCCGGCGTCTTCGATCCCCTTGCGCTCGAAGATGAGGGCATCCTTCGATCGCCCGGAAAGCTCCCGCCCCAGCGTCGAATCCGAGAGTTGCTTCATCGCGTCCCGGAAATCGGCCACCTCGGTCAGCGCCTTCTCAGGGTCGGTGATGTGGAACGTGACCGTCGCAGTCGGCAGCTCGGCCGTCTCGTTTCGCAGGTCGACGCGGCGCATCGTCTGCAGCACTGGGATGACGAACACCAGCCCGGGGCCCTTGACTCCCGTGAGCCGGCCCAGCGTGTAGATCACGGCGCGCTCGTGGTCGGGAAGCTTGTAGATCATGGGTCGGCCCTGGTCATCGAATCGCGCTAGGCGAGAGTGGTCGCGATGCTGCCTTGAAAACCATCAGCCGGCCTTTCGAGCGCGCTTGTAGTCGCACACACACCTCCGGATGTATATGAAAATCTAGCACGCAACGTGTGATCGCGCGGACCCTCTCCCCGGCCCTCTCCCAAGGGAGAGGGAGAACGGCACGTGAACGCGTAGAGTACGGTATCTGCCGCAGCGTCATCGACACGCCATGCCTCTCGCGGGCAAGCCGATTTCCGCGTACCGATATCGCACGCCGCCAACCCCATGGCAGCCGCGCGCGATCACGAGGCCGCCGCTCGCGCAGTTCGTCCTCCTTTCGATGCTGCTCCACGCGCTCGCCATCTCGCTCTTCGGCGCGCCCAGCGGGGGCAGCCGCGAGGGCCGCGCGCTGTGGGGCTCGCTCCAGGTGCTGCTGGTGGGGAACGAGCCGGTTGCGGCGCCTACATTGAGACTCGATCCACGCCTGGGAGTGGAGCGCCCGCGCAAGGCGAGGACGCCGCGCTCGGAGAGGAATGTCGCACCACCCAGGCCGGAGAAGCGCATCGAACCTGTCGCACCGATTCCCGAGCCGCCGCGCGCCGCGCCCACACCGGTGGAGGAGCCGTTCACGATGCCGCCGCTCCTCGACCGGCTCATGAAACCCGAGCGCAAGCTCGAGCTGCCGCCGGTGTTGAAGGTGCCACCGCCCACGAAGGAGCAATCGGTGCGGCCGCCCACGATCGTGCCTCCGGCGCCGAGTCCGCCGCCCGTCGAAGCGCCGGTGGCCGAGGTCCCGCCCGCGCCGCGCGTGGAGCGCGTGCCCACCGAAGCCCCGCCCGTTGCCGCGCCCCTCGTGGCGCCGGCGCCGCTGCCGTTGCCCGAGCGCATCGCCACGCCGCCCGTCGAGCGCGCGCCGGTCGAGACGCCCGTAGTTCCCGCGATTCCGATCACTCCGCCCGTTGAACGCGCGCCCCTGGAAGTGCCGGCCATTCCCGTGCCGTCGGTCGAGAGCGTGACGCCGCCGCGTAGCGAGGCGCCGCCGAAGGCGGTGGAGAAGGCGCCGGTGCAGGAGATCCCGCCGCCGCCCGCGCCGCCGCAGCGTGTGCAACCACAGCTACAAGAAGCGCCACCGAAGATCGAGCGCGAGACGCCGGTGAATGTGGCCCCGGCGTTGCGGCCGTCACCGGCGCCCGGGCCGTCGATCAGCGCGCCCCGGCCGCGCGAAGGCGAGCCTTCGACGACCTACGATCCGACCGCGGCGCCCAGCCTCGACCTGGACGCCATGCGCAAGCGCGCCGGATCGCTCGCGCGCGAAGGCACCGGCAATCGCGCGGCGCTACCCTTCCCCATGCCGCCGCTGCCGGAACGCAAGACCAAGGAGCAGATCGCGATCGAGAATGCGCGCAAGCCCGATTGCCGCACCGCGTACCAGAGCCTCGGGCTGGCGGCGATCGTGCCGCTGATTGCGAATGAGTTCGGGGAGGGTAATTGCCGATGGTAGGGGCGCGGCAGCTCACGCAGTGAGCTACCTGGGTCGCATGATGACGAACGTCGGAAGATCAGTCCCACCTCCGAAGGTGGGAAATCACGGACTCCCATCACATCCGGATCGCCCGTTGCCTGGGCACTGGACGTGTATTGCCGCTGTATATACAATGGGAGTCGTCGATGGAATTGATCGTTTTGCGCGCCGTTCAGGAAAAGCTCGCGGCAAGACACCAGGTAACAATCGAGGAAGTGAAGGAGTGCTTCGCGAATCGTTCCGGACGGTTCCTGATGGACATACGCGAGCGTCATAGGACCCTTCCGCCGACGCTCTGGTTCATCGCAATGACGAATCTCGGACGTCACCTCAAGGTCATTTTCATTGAAAAGAAGGGCGCCATTCACCTGAAGTCGGCGTTTGAGCCGAACGAGGTCGAAACACGTATCTATTCTCACCACGGACAGGAACCGTGAAGAGCAGGAGGCTAGTCATGGCAAAGGCAAGGAAGCGTGCGCGCGACGCGGACGCATGGGACGATCGCAAGCTGGGGAGCGACGAACAATTCGTCGCGCGTGCGGACATGAACGAGGAGGCCCGCGTTGATGATGTGTTGGGCCTCCAAATGATCTCGATCAGGTTGCCAAAGCGCCTGATCGAGCAACTCAAACTCATTGCCCTTCACAGCGGGATCGGCTACCAACCTCTAATGCGCGACGTTCTCAGCAGGTTCGCGCACGGCGAGCTGATTCAGGTGTTACGCCAGCAAACCGCGCTCGCTGAACTCGAGGGACATATCGCCGCTGCCGCGATACCGAAGTCCCGAAAGGACGTGCGGAACTTGAAGGGTGTCGTCGGCAAGCCGGGGCGTGCGGTTCCGGTCGCGGATATGAACCGCGCGGCGCGGAAGTTCAGGGTGACCGGGGCAGCGAAGCGTTTTGTCGGCAGCGACAAAACAGCGGGCGAAATCGCGCGCCACACCAAGCGCCGGTTGCGGCAGCGTCCATGACCCTCTCCCCAGCCCTCTCCCAAGGGAGAGGGAGATTTCTACTTGCGATTGCGCTGATTGCGATTTCAGTCACAGCAACCGCTCAACAAAAAATCCTCCGCTACGCCTCGCAGGTCGATCCGGGGACGATGGATCCGCACGCCATCGCTTCCCTCTACAACACGCGCGTGCTGAACCAGGTCTACGAGACGCTCGTAAGCCGCGACGAGTCGTTCACGATCGAGCCGCGCCTTGCGCTCTCGTGGGCGCCGATCGAGGGGAAGGGCTGGCGCTTCAAGCTGCGGCCCGGCGTGAAGTTCCACGATGGCGCGGCGTTCGGCGCCGACGACGTGGTGTTCAACGTGGAGCGCGCGCTCTCGCCCACTTCCCAGCAAAAGGTGTCGCTGCCGAATGTCACGGGCGCGCGCAAGGTCGATGACCTCACCGTGGACCTGCTGACGTCGACCTTCACCCCGGTGCTGCCGTTCGCGCTCACCAACCTTCGCATCATGAGCCGCGCGTGGTCCGTGAAGCACCATGTCGAAAAACCGCAGAACTTCGCCGCGAAGGAGGAGACCTTCGCCACGCGCAACGCCAACGGCACCGGCCCCTTCATGCTCAAGGAGTGGACGGCGGACGTGAGGACGGTGCTCGTCGCCAATCCCGCGTACTGGGGCCGGCATGGCAACTTGACCGAGGCGCAATACCTTGTCGTCGGCTCCGCGGCCACGCGCGTCTCGGGCCTGCTCTCGGGCGAGATCGACATCGTGGTGGATCCGGCGTTCCAGGATGTCGAGAAGCTGCGCAAGGCGCCGGGCATCACCGTCGGCACGACGATCGGCACCGGCGCGCAATTCCTCGCCTTCGACTTTTCGCACGACAAGCTTGTCTACGGAGATGCGCAGGGACGCAATCCGTTCCGCGACTTGAGGGTGCGCAAGGCGCTGCGCTACGCGCTCGACCTTCCCGCGATTCAGAAGAAGGTGATGCGTGACCTGAGCACCGTGGGAACCGCGATCTTCACGCCGCGGATCGACGCTTGGGGGCCGCGCTTCGAGCGCCTCCTGCCTTACGATCCCGAGCGCGCGAAGGCGCTGCTCAAGGAAGCGGGATATCCCAACGGCTTCTCGGTGACGCTCGATTGCAGCGCGCAATCGCCCACCGACGCGCTCTGCCAGGCGATCGCGGGAATGCTCGCGCGGGTCGGCATCCGCGTCACCTACCAGCCGTTGCCGTTCAACGTTCTGCTGCCCAAGCTCACCTCGAGGGACTCGAGCATGTGGGTGATCGGCTGGACGCCCATCACCGCGGAGCCGGAGGGGGTGCTCGTGCCGCTCGCGCACACGCCCAACGGCAGGGACGGCCAGTACAACTTCGGGCGCTACTCGAATCCCGCCGTGGACGCGCTCATCGACCGCGCG
>JBGOST010000270.1:0-4402 GCA_041476125.1 Usitatibacter sp.
CCGGCCGGCGCGCCACACCCCGGGCGATGGCCTGGGCGAGCGCGGCGCGATCGGTCACCTCCACGCCGATGAATTCCAGCGCCACGCCGTGGCGGCGCTGCACGCCCAAGGCTTCGCAAGCGGCCTCCAGCTGCTTGAAAGCGGCACGACTCCTGTCGTTGTCGAAGTACACATACATCACCCGATGCGTCGTCTCCCGCGCGGAAAACGAACAACCCGCCGCCAATAGTGCCGCGAGAACGAGCGACGCGATCGCCGCGAAGGCGCGACGAACGCAAATCCTACCAACACGGGTAGGTGCCATGCAGGGGGTCATCGTGATCAAATCCTTGGGCGCACGCTGCGCACGGCATCTGCCGTGCCAGACAGAATACTAGGAGACTCGAATGGCAACCACCTACCGCTACGCATGGCTCGCCGTCCTCGACGGGAACGGCCGCAGGAAACTCAACGAAGAGCTGCTCGACATGGACGACGCCAACCCCGCCCTCACCGCTCAGCATGCGCCCGGCTCGGTGTGGATGCTCGATCCGCCCGACGGCGTGGCGCGTCTTTCGACCAGCGCCCTGAGCGATAACATCGGCCGCGATCCCGACATCGAGGTCCTGATGGTCGGAATCCCGGGCTCCGAGCAGGCGATGCGCGACTGGATCGAAACTCCGCAGGGACGCACGCTGCGTTCCCACGCGCTTTCCGTCCAGCCGTGGGTCTACAGCGCCTCGATCGCCTGAAGGCGTTTCCATGAGCGCTGTCCTGCGCGGCAACTCCGCGGAAGGCATC
The DNA here is from genome assembly GCA_041476125.1 of Usitatibacter sp. Lineage (GTDB taxonomy): Bacteria > Pseudomonadota > Gammaproteobacteria > Burkholderiales > Usitatibacteraceae > Usitatibacter. Next base: position 781 of record JBGOST010000270.1, read on the forward strand.
GCGGCCCCGCAGCGCGCGTTCGCCCTCGGCCTGGGCGAAATCGCGCCCGAGGCCGCGGCGCGCCGCAAGTTCGCCTCGCTCGACAGCGTCTCCGAAACGCAGCTCGTCACCACGCCCCAGGTGATGCTGGGCCTGTTCTCGCCGCAGGAATGCGAGCGCATCGTCGCGAACGGGGAATCGCGGCAGCTGCACGCGGGACAGGTGTCGCAGGAGCGGGAGAACTACCGCAGCGCCTCCGCGGCATGGATCCGACCGGACGCGGACACCCTGTGGGTCTACCAACGCATCACCACGATGATCGCCCGGCTCAATGCCTGGTACCGCTACGACCTCTACGGCTTCCTCGAGCCGCTTCATTTCGTGCGCTACGACACGGGCGGGAAGTTCGACTGGCATCTCGATTGCGGCGGCGACCGGACGTGCACGCGCAAGCTGAGCGTGAGCATCCAGCTTTCGGACCCCGCATCCTATGAGGGCGGGGGCCTGGAGTTCTGCCCGCAGGGCGAGCTGCATCGCTCGCGCTACCACGGCGCGGCGATCGTCTTCCCCGCGACACTCGCCCACCGCGTGACCCCCATCCAGCGCGGCGTGCGCCGGGCCCTCGTCGCGTGGATCCACGGGCCGTCGTTTCGCTGAAGTCCCACCCCCTCGGGTGGGGACAACGGCACCGACGCTGCCTATGCTAGGTCCCATGAAGACACCTCGCGCCACCGCCCTTCTCGACAGCGCATCCCCTGCGGATAGCGCCTTTTCCCGCGGCCTGGAGATGCGGCGCGTGGCCACGCGCGCGGAATGGAGCCAGGCGAGGTCGCTTCGCTACGAGGCGTTGCGCCACCGGGGTGATATCGAAGCGAGCGACGAGAGCGGCTACGGCGACAAGCACGACGCGGCGCTGAACAGCGTGACCTTCCTGCTGTCGCGCAACGCCATGCCGCTGGGTTCCACCCGCTCGAGCGTGAGCTCGGCCAACCGGCGCTGGCTGCTTCCCGCCTCGGAGACTTTCGAGCGCGAGATCCAGTCCTCGATCGGCCTCGACTCGACCATCGTGGAAGCGAGCCTGATGGTGGTCCAACCGGACTCCACGCTCGACCCGAAGAACGCGCTGTTCCACCTCTTCAAGGCGCACATGCTGCATTGCGCGATGGAGAACGCCGACTGGCTGGTGGTCGCGGTGCGCGATTCGCAGATCGGCTTCTACCGGCGCATGTTCAACATGGAGATCCTGTCGGGCGCGGAGAAGTATCCGGGCATGGCCTCGCCGCGAGTGCTGATGGGATTCGAGTACCGGGAGCAGGCGCCGCTGGTGTTCAAGCGGATTCCGGCGATGGCGGTGACCGAGGCGGACGAGCGCGACTTCGCCGCTTCCGGGGTCATCACGTTCGATGCGCGCCGCAGCGCCTTGCCGCACCGGCGCAGCGAGGCCTCGCCTTACCTCGTCGCGGGCGACTGACCCGCTAGTACCCGATCGCGCAGCCGTCCTTGCGGTGGTCCGAGGCGCCGCAGTAGCCGTCGTCGAGGCGGTGGATCAGCTGCGCCCCCCCGAAGCCGAACATCGGGAAATCGGCTCCCACGATGCGGTGGCCGCGTCGCGCGAGATCTTCCTTCACCGAGGAGCTCACGCGCTCCTCGACGCTCACCGAGTAGTCGGGATTCACGATCCAGCGCGCGCCGTCGCTGCACGCCTGCGGGTTCTGGTTGTAGTCGACGAGCCGCGTGACCATCTGGATGTGCCCCTGCGACTGCATGTTGCCGCCCATGACGCCGAAGCTCATCACCGGCTGGCCGCCGCGCGTGAGGAAGCCGGGAATGATGGTGTGGAAGGGGCGCTTGCGCGGGCCGACCTGGTTGGGCGATCCGGGCTTCAAGTTGAATCCGGCGCCGCGGTTTTGCAGGCTGATGCCGGTGCCGGGCACCACGACGCCGGAGCCGAAGCCCATGTAGTTGGACTGGATGAACGAAAGCATCATCCCCTTCTCGTCGGCGGCGGCGAGGTAGATCGTGCCGCCCTGCTTCGGAATGCCGGGGCCTACGGTCTGCGCGCGCTTCATGTCGATCGACTTGGCGCGCTGCGTGAGGTAGGCCTCGTCGAGGAGCTGCGCATTGGTCACCTCCATCGCCGCCGGATCGGCCGCGTGGCGCCAGGTGTCGGCGAGGCCGAGCTTCATCGCCTCGATCTGCAGGTGCAGGCTGTCGGCTGAATCGACCGGCATCGCGGCGAGATCGAAATGCCGCAGGATGCCCAGCGCGATGAGGGAGGCGATCCCCTGGCAGTTGGGCGGCATCTCATGCAGGTGGTAGCCGCGGTACTCGATCGAGATCGGGTCGATCCAGTCGGCGCGGTGCGCGGCCAGGTCCGCCTCGGTCATCGCGCCGTCCTCGGAGCGGCTGGCGAGCGCGATGCGCTCGGCGATCGGGCCGCGATAGAAGCTCTCGCCCTTGGTCGAGGCGATGTCCTCGAGCGCCTCGGCCTGCTGCGGGCAGTAGAAGCGCTCGCCCGGATACGGCGCGCGGTCCTTGGGCAGGAACGTCCAGCAGAATTCCGACATGCCCTTGAAGTTCGCCGCCTGGCGCGCCCAGCTCGCCGCGGTGATCGGGGAGACCATGAAGCTCTCGCGCGCATAGCGGATCCCCGCCTCGAACAGGTCCTCGAACGCGAGCTTGCCGTAGCGCTTAGATAGCGCCACCCACGCCGAGACGGCCCCGGGGACGGTCACCGAGTCCCAGCCGAGCGTGGGCATCGCGCTCCTGCCGGCGAAGCGCTCCGGCGTCCATCCCGCGGGCGAGCGTCCGGAGGCGTTCAACCCGACCAGGCGCTGGCCGTCCCAGAGGATGGCGAAGACGTCGGAACCGATGCCGTTGGAGGTCGGCTCGACCACGGTGAGAGTGATCGCCGCGGCGAGCCCCGCGTCGACCGCATTGCCGCCCTTGGCGAGCATGGCGAGGCCGGCCTGCGCGGCGAGCGGCTGCGAGGTCGCGATGACGTTCTTCGCCAGCACCGGCATGCGCTGCGAGGGGTAGGGAAAGTCCCAGGTGAACATCGCCTATTCCGGATTGCGCTTGAGCGCCAATGGTAGCATCCGAAAAAAGAGGGCTCCGAATGACCCGCGAGATATCAGCGCTTGTATTCGACGCGTATGGCACGATCTTCGACGTGCATTGCGTCACGCGCCTCGCCGAATCTCTTTTCCCCGGCAAGGGCGCGGCGCTGTCCGCGGCGTGGCGCGCGAAGCAGCTCGAGTACACGTGGCTGCGCAGCCTCATGGGCCGCTACGAGGATTTCAGCCGCGTGACGGCCGCCGCGCTCGATTGGGCGATCGAGTCGCTCGGCTTCGAAGCAGAGGATGCGGCGCGCCGCGCGCTCCTCGACGAGTACCGGCGCCTCGCCCCCTTTCCCGAGGTGCCCGCCGCGCTCGACAAGCTCGCACGGGCCAAGCCGCTCGCGATCCTGTCCAACGGGCATCCCGAGATGCTCGACGCCGTGGTCGACCACAACCAGCTGCGCTCGAAATTCCGCGGCGGCGTGCTGAGCGTTCACCCGGCGAAGGTGTTCAAGCCGCACCCGAGCGTCTACCGCATCGCCGAGGATTCGCTCGGCGTCTCGCGCGCGTTGATGGGCTTCGTC
>JBGOST010000271.1:0-4399 GCA_041476125.1 Usitatibacter sp.
AGAAGCGCCGCCAGGGAAAGCTCAAGTTCGACCGCGTCATTATTGAAACTACCGGGTTGGCCAACCCGGGGCCTGTGGCGCAGACGTTCTTCATGGACGAGGCGATCCACGACCAGTACCTGCTCGACGCGGTGGTCACGGTAGTGGACGCCAAGCACGCGCACAAGACGCTCGACGACCACGACGAGGCGCGCCGCCAGGTGGGGTTCGCCGACCGCATCCTGCTTTCGAAGACCGACCTCGTCGAGGATGCGAAGGTGGCGGAGCTCATGCGGCGCCTGCGGCAGATGAACCCGAGAGCGCACCAGGCGAAAGTGCACATGGGGGAAGCGGACATCAAGGAGATCCTCGACATCCGCGGCTTCAACCTGAACGCGGTGCTGGAAGTCGATCCCCAATTCCTCGTGAGCGACTATCACGAGCACGACGACGACGTGAAATCGTTCGTCTGGCGCGACGCGCGCCCCCTGCACATGGAAAAGATCGAGACCTTCCTCTCGCTCATGGTGCAGAACTACGGCGAGGACCTGCTGCGCTACAAGGGCGTGCTCAACGTCCAGGGCGAGCCGCGGCGCATGATCTTCCAGGGCGTGCACATGCTGATGGGCGGCACGCCCGGCAAGCCGTGGGAGCCGGGCGAGAAGCGCGAGAGCGTGATGGTCTTCATCGGGCGAAAGCTGCCGCGCCGCCTCTTCGAGGAAGGCCTCGCCTACTGCGTCGCTTGAAAGAACTACAAAGCCTTGACGCAGATGAACGCAGACAAAAGCGAACGCAGATAAACGTACCTCTAAGGCGGCAACAACTCTGAATGAAGTACGTTCATCTGCGCTCCATCTGCGTTCATCTGCGTTTCCAAAGCCGTTTGCCCGCATAACTCTTCACCGCCAATGCTCGAGATCCGCAACCTCCGGCACGACTATGGCGGGCGCACGGTGCTTTCCGTGCCGTCGTGGAGCGTGCCCAAGGGCGAGGCGAGCCTCGTCATCGGAGCGTCGGGAAGCGGCAAGAGCACGCTCATCGCGATCATCGCCGGGCTGCTCCTTCCGACCGCGGGGGAAGTGCGGGTCGGCGAGCAGGAAATCACGCGGCTCACCGGCGCGCAGCGCGATGCCTATCGCGCGCGCCACATCGGCCTCGCCCCGCAGACGCTGCACCTGATCGGAGTGCTGAGCGTGCGCGACAACCTGCGCCTCGCGCGTCGCCTCGCCTGCCTTCCCGCCGACGACGCGCTGCTCGATGCAGGCCTCGCGAGCCTCGGCATCGCCCAGCTTGCCGCGCACAAGGCGCGCGAGCTCTCGGTGGGAGAGGCGCAGCGCGTCGCGATCGCGCGCGCGGTGGTGAACCGGCCGGCGCTGATCCTCGCCGACGAGCCCACCTCGGCGCTCGACGACGCCAATTGCGCGAAGGCCCTCGCCCTGCTGCGCGAGCAGGCGGCGGCTTGCGGTGCCACGCTCGTGATCGCGACCCACGACCAGCGCATCCGCGACCACTTTCCGCGCCGGCTCGAGCTATGAGCATCGTGCGCCTCGCGTGGGCCTACCTCGCCTCACGCCCGCTCCTCACCCTGCTGCACGTCGCGATGCTGGCGATCGGAGTGGGCACGGTGATCCTCCTCATGCTCTTCACCGCGCAGACCGAGGAGCGCCTGGCGCGCGATGCGAGCCCCGTGGACCTCGTCGTGGGCGCCAAGGGCAGCCCGCTGCAGCTCATCCTCTCTTCGGTACTGCATGTCGACGTTCCCACCGGCAACATTCCCTACGCGGAGGCGCGCAAGATCGGCGCGGGCCCCATGGTCGCAGCCGCGGTTCCGGTGTCGCTGGGCGACAGCTTCCGCGGCTTGCGCATCGTCGGCACCAATGCGGGATTCCTCGCGCTCTACTCGGCGCGCGTGGATAAGGGCCGGGTGTTCGAGCGCCCGATGGAGGCCGTCCTCGGCAGCGAGGCCGCGCGGCGCGCTCGGCTCGCCCCCGGAGCGAAGTTCGCGGGTTCGCACGGCCTCGCGGAATCGGGCCCCGCGCACGCCGCACATCCCTACGAAGTCGTCGGCATCCTCGCGCCGACGGGCACGGTCGTCGACCGGCTGGTGCTGACGCCGCTGGAAAGCGTCTGGGAAGTGCACGAGGAGCACAAGCCCGGCGAGGCGGACAAGCACGCCGCCGGCGAGAGCGAAGGCAAGGAGATCACTTCGCTCCTCGTCAAATACCGCACGCCGCTCGCCGCTGCGATCCTGCCGCGCCAGGTCAATTCCAACACGGCGATGCAGGCCGCTTCTCCCGCCTACGAAAGCGCCAAGCTCATGAACCTGATCGGCGTGGGCGTGGATGCGATGCGGGTGCTGGCGGTGGTGATCATGGTGACCGCGGCGGTCTCGGTGTTCGTGGCGCTCATGTCCGCGCTCCAGGAGCGCCGTTACGACCTGGCGCTGCTGCGAACGCTCGGCGCGCGCCCGGGCACGCTCTTCGCGCTCCTCGCCGCCGAAGGCGTGACGCTCGTGGTAGCGGGGGTTATACTGGGATTGGTCCTCGGGCACGCCGCCGCGGAAGCTCTGGGACGCTGGATCGCCCGCTCCAATCCCTGGTCGATCACGGGATTCGCGTGGGTGAGCGCTGAAGCAGGAGTGGTGGCCGTGGTGCTCCTCGCCGGAGTGGCGACCTCGCTCCTTCCCGCAATGCAGGCGTATCGCCGCGATCCGGCGATCCTCCTGAAGCGTTGAGTGACCAAGGCTCGACAACCGTACAAGCGATGAACAAATTGATGCGCACGTTTGCACTCGTTTTCACCGCACTCGCCCTCGCGGCGGGTGTGTGCTCGGCGCAAACCGCCCCCAAGGGCCTGCAGGTGCCCGGCGGGGGCCTCGAAGTCGCGCCCGCGGGAACGGTCCCGTGGGAGCTGCTGCAGCAGGCGAAGACGGTGCAGAGGGCCGACAAGAAGTTCGGCCCCGAATTCACCCGCGAGATTCGCGGCCTTGACAAGAAGAAGGTGAAGATCTACGGCTTCATGATGCCGCTGGATCAATCCCGCATGCAGAAGCGCTTCCTGCTCGCCTCCTTTCCTCCCCACTGCGCGTTCTGCCTCCCCGGCGGGCCCGAGTCCATGGTCGAGGTGATCGCCGACAAGCCGGTGGAGTTCACCTACGAGCCCATCGTCGTCTCCGGCCGCCTCGCGGTGCTCGACGACGACGTCGTCTACTACCGGCTCACCGACGCCAACGCGGTTCCCTAGGCGAACGGAGAGCCCCGGGTGGCAGCCCCCGCAGTCGGAGCGAGCTCTTCAGGCAACGTGCGGCCCGCGCGGGTCGCGGGCCGCCTTGGGTCCGAGGAGTTCCACTCCGCAACGCTTCCCACCGCGCAGGAAGCGGCGATCCTCTATTCCGCCAACCACGTCGAGGCCGCCGCGTACCTGCTGAGGGTCGAGATCAAGGATCCGGTGGGGCGCAACAACAAGCAGGCGTGGCTCATGCTCTTCGACCTCTACCAGGAGTCGCGCAACCGGGTGGAGTTCGACGCGCTCTCGATGCTGTTCACCGTCAAGTTCGAGCAGTCGCCCCCGGTGTGGGCCGAAAGCGGCGATGCCGCCAACGACCCGCGCCGCAACCAGAGCCGGGAGCGCAAGGATTTCTTCGGGCTGAAGCCCTCCGCCGGCGGCGAGCTCGCCGCGGAGATCGAGAAATTCCTGGCGTTCGCCGAGGCCCAGGGCACGGTGCGGCTCGACGTGGCCAAGGTGACGGCGATCAGTGCGGCCGAGGCGCTGCTGCTCGCCAACGCCCTCATGCGCCTGCGCAAGAAACATCTCCCGATGTGGTTCAACAATTTCGAAGGCTTCGAGAAGGTGCTGCGCGCCGCCATCAACGAAAAGTCGGCGCAGGAGCAGCGGCCCTACTGGATGCTTCTCTTCGAGATCTACATCCTGCAGGGAAGGGCGCAGGAATACGAAGACCTGGGGCTCGAGTTCGCGGTGGCCTTCGAGATCTCGCCGCCCAACTGGGAGGTCTACGTCAACAAGATCGCCGCCGAGACGGCCAAGCCCGCCCCCGGCGCGGCCAAGGCCCCCGCGAGCGCCCCTCCCGAAGGCGGCTACGAGCTGAAGGGCGTGCTCTCCGCGGCGAGCGCCAACCAGATCGCCGAGTTGAACGGCTACGCCGCGAGTCGCACCGAAGTCCCGGTGGACATGGGCCAGGTGCTGCGCGTGGAATTCGCCTATGCCTCCGCGTTCTTCGACGTGGTGAAGGCGATCCAGCTCGCCGGCAAGCGCGTCATCCTCACCAACCTGAACGAGCTCAACGCCGCGCTCCTCGAGGCGATGGGCGTCAACCGCTACGCCATCCTCGTCCGGCGCAAGTCCACCTGAAATCCCCCGCGGCGCGAAAGCGATTTTCCCGCGCCCGCCGACGCCGCGCCTG
>JBGOST010000272.1:0-4393 GCA_041476125.1 Usitatibacter sp.
CAATCGCGGCAGCCAGTCCACGCCGGACCCACGATACGAACGAAAGCTTAGCGGACGATGTCTCCGTTGGTTGTGAGCCTGTCATAATCGGCCTACCTCATACGCAGGGCTCACCTGTAGCATACCCAGGTGCCCAGGATTGTCAGAGATCTCGCCTTTCATCGCGAACATCGCTCGGGCGCGCTGCGCATCGGCAATCCGGAAAGGTTGCCTTCGAGCGGAGCGTGGAACGTCGCGATGTCGCGGCGCATGGACAAGCCCGACGGGTCATTCGCCGGCATTGTGGTCGCCATGGTGGACCCGAAGTACTTCGTCGACTTCTATGGCCGCTCCGACCTGGGCGAGCACGACGTCGTTTCGCTCATCGGGCGCGACGGCATCGCGCTCGCCAGGCACGCGACGGGCGCCAATTCCTACGGTGACGACATGCGCGCAAGCACGCTCTTCAAGGAGCTTGCCGAGAGGCCACGCGGCACGTTCACCAGCGTGGGAAGGCTCGACGGCATCGAGCGGCTCATGAGCTACCGCACCATGTCCCGGTACCCGCTGGTCGTGATGGTGGGGACTTCCCACGAGGACACGCTCGCGGCGGTCGCAGAGCGCACCCGCCTCTACTATCTTCTCGCGGCGCTCGCGAGCAGCCTGATCGGGCTCGTCACGATCGGTTTCCTGCGATCGCTCGCGCGCCAGAGGCGTGATTTCGAGGCGATCACCATGGGGCAGGCGCAGCTTCGGGAAAGCGATCTGCGCACCAAGGCAATCACCGAGAACATGGCCGGCGGCGTCATCACGACCGACTTCGACGGCGCCATCAGGAGTGTGAATTCCGCCGCTTGCCGGATCTACGGGTTCACCCTGAATGAGATGCTGAAGCGCAACATCTGCAACCTCGTGCACGAATCGCGGCGCGCTCAGGTCTTCGCCGTGTTCGAGGATCTGCGCTCGCGCGGCGACGATTTCCAGGAGGACAGCCGCGAAGTCCTGTGCGTTCGCAAGGACGGGACCCCCTTCGAATCCGAGGTGCTGCTGAGCAGCGTGACGGTCGGCAGCGAGCGCATCTACATCGGCATCGTCCACGACATCTCGGACCGCAAGCGCATGGAGCGCGAGCTGCGCTCGAGCGAAGCGCATCTGCGCGCCACCTTCGACCAGGCCCTGGTGGGCATCGTGCACGCGAGCCTCGACGGGCGGATTCTTCGCGTGAACCAGACCGCTTGCCAGCAGCTGGGCTACTCCGAGGAGGAGCTGCTAACCCTCGGCTATCGCGATGTCACGCATCCCGAGGACCTGCCGCTGAGCGTGACGCGCATCGATGCGTTGCACGCCGACCCGAAGCGGCCCTTCGTATATCAAGTCACCAAGCGCCTCTTGCGCAAGGACGGCACGGTCATGTGGGCCTTGAGCGCGGTTTGCATGATCCGCGGCGCCGACGGCAATCCCGACTTTCTCCTTTCGATGGTCCAGGACATCACCGAGTTGAAGCGCCTCGAGCAGATCGATACCGGGAAGATCGACTCGGGCAAGATGATCGGACTCCCCACCATCCCCGTGATGGCAGAGATCCGCCGCATCCGGGAGCGGCAGGGCTGACTCAGTACATGTGCTGGCCGCCGTTGATGGCGATGTTGGCCCCGGTGAGGAACGCGGCTTCGTCCGAAGCGAGATAGGCGCACAGCCCCGCGATCTCCTCGGGCTTGCCCAGCCTGCCGATGGGAATCTGCGGAATGATCTTGGTGTCGAGCACGTCCTTCGGAATCGCGAGAACCATCTTGGTTCCGATGTAGCCCGGCGAAATGGTGTTGACCGTGACGCCCTTTCTCGCAACCTCGAGGGCGAGCGCCTTGGTGAAGCCGTGCATCCCGGCCTTGGCCGCGGAATAGTTGGTCTGCCCGAACGCCCCCTTCTGCCCGTTCACGCTCGAGACGTTGATGACGCGCCCCCAGCCGCGCTCGACCATCCCGTCGACCACCGGCTTGGTCACGTTGAAGACGCTGTCCAGGTTGGTCCTCATCACCACGTCCCAGTCGACCTTGGTCATCTTCTTGAACGTCATGTCGCGGGTGATGCCGGCGTTGTTGATGAGGATGTCGACCGGCCCGTGGTCCCTGGTGATCTGCTGGATCGCGTTCTGGCACGAATCGAAGTCCGCGACGTCGCACGGATAGGCGAAGAACTTGTGGCCCGCGCCTTCCATGTCCTTCAGCCAGTCCTTGTATTTCGTGTTGCCGGGCGAATAGGTGACGATCACCTTCACGCCCATGCGCTCGAGCTTCATGCAGATCGCCTCCCCGAGCCCGCCCATGCCGCCGGTCACCAGAGCGTTGCGTTGTGACATTTGCTCCTCCCTCGTTCGCCTCGATTCGCGAGCCTAGACGCGCTCTTTCGCGTAGCGTCCCGGCGCGGGCTCGATCGGCTTTCTCCTGCCGCCGCCGAGTTTCTTGCGCGCGGGCACCATCTTGCCGCCGTGCGGCTTGAGCCACTTCGACCATACGTTCCACCAGCTGCCCGGGAGCTCCTTCGCCTCGGCGAACCACTTGTCGGGGTCGGCGCCGAGCTTGTCGTTCATCCAGTAGCTGCGCTTGTTCTTCGACGCGGGGTTGATGGTGCCGGCGATGTGGCCGCTCGCGCCCAGCACGAACTTCGGCTTGGCTCCCAGCGTGCGGGCGCTCGCGTAGCCGCCCCTCCATGGCACGATGTGATCCTCGCGCGCGGCGAAGACGAAGGTCGGCATCTTCAGGCGCTTCAGGCTCACCGGCTCGCCCAGCATCGTAAGGGCGTCGGGCACGCACAGCTTGTTGCCCTGGTAGGTGTTGCGCAGGTAGTACGCATACATCGGGCCCGGGAGGTTGGTGGCGTCGGCGTTCCAGTAGAGCAGGTCGAAAGCCGGCGGCTGCTTGCCCTTGAGGTAGTTGTTGACGACGTAGGACCACACCAGGTCGTTGGCGCGCAGGCTCGAGAACGCCCCCGCGAGCTCCTGCCCCGGGACGATGCCGCCCTTCTCCAGCTGCTTCTCGCGCTTGTCGACGAAGTTCTCGTCGATGTAGACGCGGATGTCGCCGACCTCGGTGAACTCGAGAAGCGTGGTGAGCAGCGTGAGGCTCGCCACCGGGTTGCGCCCCTGCTTCTCGAGGATGGCGAGCGCCGGCGCGAGCAGCGTGCCGCCGATGCAGAAGCCGAGCGCGTTGACCTCCGGGGACTTGCAGATGCGCCGGGTCTCCTCGAGGGCGTCGAGGAGGGCCTCGATGTAGTCGTCCCACGTGGTGCGCGATTGCGCCTTCTTCACGTTGCGCCACGACATCATGAAGACCGTGTGGCCCTGCTCGACCGCGTAGCGCACCAGCGAGTTCTCGGGCTGCAGGTCCATGATGTAGAACTTGTTGATGCACGGCGGGACCATCACCAGCGGCCGCTCGTACACCTTGGCCGTGGTGGGACGGTACTGGATCAGCTGGATCAGCTGGTTCTCGTACACGACCGCGCCCGGCGTGACGGCGATGTTCTTCCCCACCTCGAAAGCGCTCTCGTCGGTCATCGAGATGCGCCCCTTTTCCATGTCGGCGAGGAGGTTTTTCATCCCCTCCTGTAGCGTCTCGCCGCGGCTTTCCATCGCGGCCTTCAGCGCCTCGGGGTTGGTGAGGAGGTAGTTCGACGGCGCCGCGGCGTCGAGGTACTGGCGCATGAAGAAGCGCATGCGCTGCTTGGTCGGCGTGTCCAGGTTGGCCTCCTCCACCGCCTGCATCATCATCTTCGAGGTGAGCAGGTAGGAGTCGCGGAAGTAGCGGAACACCGGCAGCGTGTCCCACTCCGGGGCGGTGAAGCGCTTGTCGCCGTGCGCATGGGGCTCGGGAGGAGGCGGCCGCATCGACTCCATCCACAGGCGCATCTGTTCCTGCATGTAGCGGCCCTGGAGGTCGAGCATGACCTCGGGCTTGGCGCTCACCGCCTCGAGCCAGGCGCGGTAGGCCTCGGCGAACCCGGACATCACCTGCTGCGTGGCCCCCTCGCCGCCGAGCGACTTCGAGATCTTCTCCTGCGACTCGCGCAGTCGCGAGGCGAGCTCGTCGTTGTCGAGCGGGGAGCGGGTCTTGGCCATGGATACGATCGATTCTACGCGAGTCGGGGGAAGGCTCAGTGCTCCGGGAAGAGCGTCGCGTGGACGACCCAGATGGTCGCCACGCCGAGCACGATGAACGCCACCTGCGCGAGCGACTCGCCGATCGCGGTGCGCTTGTGCAGGCCGGGGATCAGGTCGGCGACGGCAACGTAGATCATGCTCGCCGCGGCGATGGCGAGGATCTCCGGCGTCCACCCCGCCACGGCCGAGAGCGCGAAGTACGCGATCAGCGCGCCCACCACGGTGGCGAACCCCGAGAGCGCGTTCATCGCGAGCGCC
>JBGOST010000273.1:0-4383 GCA_041476125.1 Usitatibacter sp.
AAGAAGGGCGAATCGCACGGCGCGGTCACGACGAGCGTTCCCGCCGCGTGCGCAAGGCCACGCTCGAAACCCGCGAGCGGACCCGCGAAGCCCTCGATCTCGTCGGCGATGACGCGATGGCCGAATTGCGCATAGGCCTCGGAGTTGCGATTCGCGTTGATGAGCAGCTCGTCGACCTGGGGAGCGAGGCGCTCCACGGCGTGCCCCGCCATCGGCCGGCCGCGAAACGGCTGCAGGCCCTTGTCGACCCCTCCCATGCGGCTGCCTTGCCCTCCGGCGAGGATCACGCCCGTGACTTCAATCATCGGCGAAGGCATGGAAGGGCGCCCACGGCGGGCGTTCCTCGGGAAAGGAGTTGAGCGTCGGAACGCGATCGACCGGCGTCACGAAGAGCGCGAGCGGCAGGTGCATCTCGCCGCCCCAGTCGTTGTGCTCGGATTCGAAGGCGAGGCGCGTGCCGCAGGTCGAGCAGAACTTGCGCCGCGTGCCCTTCGACGAGACGTAGTCGCGCACCAGCTCCTCGCCCTTGGCGAAGCGCACCTGCGAGCGCTTGAACCCGATCCAGGTGACCACGCCCGCGGCGTGGGTGGTGCGGCAGCTCCAGCAATAGCAATGGCAGCAAAAGCGCGAGGGAAACGTCGCGACCACCTCGACGCCGCCGCAATGACACCGCGCGGTGGCGGCTTCAGGCACGGGTCGCCCCGGTTTCCTGGGGAGAGGGTGATTTCACCAGCCGCTGCGCCCCGGTGAACAGCAGGTAGTGTTTTCCCACCGCGCGACCGATCATCGTGAGCCCGACCTGCGAGGCCACTTCGTGGCCCATCTTGGTGAGGCCCGAGCGCGATACCAGCACGGGGATGCGCATCTGCGCGGCCTTGATCACCATTTCCGAGGTGAGCCGGCCGGTGGTGTAGAAGATCTTGTCTTCGCCGTCGATTCCTTCGAGCCACATCCAGCCGGCGATCGCGTCGACCGCGTTGTGGCGGCCCACGTCCTCGACGAAGGTGAGGATCTCGTCGCCGCGGGCGAGCGCGCAGCCGTGCACGGCACCCGCCTGTTTGTAGATCGACTCGTGCTGGCGCACCAGGTTGAGCAGCGAGAGCAACGTGCTTTCCTCGAGGCGCATGCTGTCGTCGAGGCGCACCGAGTCGATGTCGGCCATGAGGTCGCCGAAAACCGTGCCCTGCCCGCAGCCGGTGGTCGCGGTGCGCTTCTCGGTCTTCTTCTCCAGGTCGACGAGCCCGGAGCGCGTCGTGACGGCCACCGCGTTCACGTCCCAGTCGACCTGGACCGAGACGATCTCCTCGATGGAATCGACGAGGCGCTGGTTGCGCAGGAAACCGATGGCGAGCGCCTCGGGCGCGGCGCCGAGCGTCATCAGCGTGACCACTTCCCGCTTGTCCACGTAGAGCGTGAGGGGATGCTCGCCGGCGATCGGCGTGGGGACCATCGCGCCGGTCTCGTCGCGCGCCTCGACGGTGTAGGTCGCGGGCCGCGCGTTCTGCGTGAGGAGCGGGCGGTAGCGCCCGGGGCCCGTACCCACCGGTCAGCCCCCGATGAACGACATCTCGACCTTGCGGCTGCGCGCGGTCTCGGCGGTGCGGATCTCGGAGTAGCGGTCCTCGCGGCGCTGCCAGATCCCCGCCACCGCGCGCGCGAGCGCCTCGTCGTCGCCGCCCGAGCGCAACAGGCTCTTCAGGTCGTAGCCGCGCTGCGCGAACAGGCACGTGTAGAGCTGCCCGTCGGTGGAAAGCCGCGCGCGCGTGCAGCTCGAGCAGAACGCCTCGGTCACGGACGAGATCACCCCGATCTCGCCCTGGCCGTCGAGGTAGCGCCAGCGCCCGGCGACCTCCCCCGCGTAGTTGGCATCCGCGGGCTCGACGGGAAACCGCGCGGCGATGCGGCGCACGACCTCGGCCGAGGCGATGACGTCGTCCATGCGCCAGCCGTTGGTCGAGCCCACGTCCATGAACTCGATGAAGCGCACGATGTGGCCGGTGCCGCGGAAATGGCGCGCCATGTCGACGACCTGGTGGTCGTTCAATCCGCGCTTCACCACCATGTTCACCTTGACCGGGGAAAGCCCCGCGGCCGCGGCCGCATCGATGCCTTCGAGGACCTTCGCCACGGGGAAATCGGCGTCGTTCATGGCGCGGAAGGTCGCTTCGTCGAGGGAATCGAGGCTCACGGTGACGCGATCGAGGCCCGCATCGCGCAACGCCTTCGCATGCGCCTTGAGGGCCGAGCCGTTGGTGGTGAGCGTGAGATCGACCGCGGGCAGCGCCTGGCGAATCATGGCGACGAGCTTGTCGATGCCGCGGCGCAGGAGCGGCTCGCCCCCGGTCAAGCGGATCTTCTGCGTGCCCAAGCCGTGGAAGACGCGCGCGAGGCGCACGATTTCCTCGAAGGTGAGGATCTGCGCATGCGGCAGGAACGTGTAGTTGGCGTCGAACACATCCTTCGGCATGCAGTAGACGCAGCGGAAGTTGCAGCGGTCGGTCACCGAGATGCGCAGGTCGCGAAGCGCCCGGCCGCGCGGGTCGGCGAGCGGCGCGGAGCCGAGCGGCTGCGCCGCCGGAATGGGCAGCGGGCCGCGCAGCTCGTTCAACGCGATGACGGTTCGGCTCATGGGAAAAATCAGAATAGCACGGTCCCCCGGCGCGAAATTTCACCTATAGTGAGTCGATGCCCGAGCGCCCGACACAGAAGCTCTCCGCCATCCTGCAGCGCGAGGAAGTCGAAAGCCGCTGGGAGAGCCAGCGCTGGGAGCTGCTCGAGGTCGTCCCCGACCTGGGCGGTGAAATCCGCACCGCCGTGAAGGCGGACGGCACGCTGCAAAGGCTTTTTCCGGGGTTCGTGGTCACGCTCTTCAGCGACGAGGCCGAGGGCTACTACCTCAACGCCTCGAGCGGCGAGCCGAGCGTCTTCCTCTCGATTCGCAAGGACGATGGGGAAAGCGATCCCTACCCGTTCCAGGCCACCCTGTCCTACAACGAGGCGGCGCGCTGGATGGATGGCGGTGAGAAGGTGGAGCGAGTCGCCGCGTGGCCGGAGCTGGCGGCGTGGATGGGTGCGTGGGTCGAGGCGAACTACCGTCCCGAGCCCAAGAAGCGCCAGCGGCCGAAGTCCTTCGAGGGCAAGGAAGGGCGGCTGCGCGAAAAGGGCGCGCGATGAAGGACGACAACTTCCTGTCGCGCTGGTCGCGCCGGAAGTTGGCGGCGAAGGAAACTCCCGCGACGCCTCCCGCAAGCACCCCGGCAGCGCCGACGCTTGCAGAAGGGCCCGCAGTGCCGGCCGCGGCGCAGGCTGAGACCCAATCCCTCGATTCCAAGTCTCCCGCGCCCCTTCCTCCGGTCGAGTCCCTCACCTTCGATTCCGACTTCACCGCCTTTATGAAACCCGACGTCGACCCGGGCCTGAGGCGCGAGGCGTTGAAGACACTGCTCAAGGACCCGCGCTTCAACGTGATGGACGGCCTCGACGTGTATATCGACGACTATTCGAAGCCCGACCCGCTGCCCGAAGGCTGGCTCGAGAAGATGAGCCAGGTGAAGTACCTGGGTCACTACATCGCGCCCGAGGAAACGGCGCAGGCCGTGCTCCCGCCGGCTGCGGAGAGCCCTCAGAAAGCCGTTCCGGAACAGCCCGTTGAGCCGCCTCCCGCGGTCGAGGGACCTGATACTCCCAGCGTTCAAATCTCCCCTCCGCAGGTGGGGAAATCGCCCCCTTTGCCGGAAGGAGATCCAGATGTTCTGGTGTAGACTGCCCTGAAAAGAGGCATCCGCCCGGTCCCCGTGAAAACGGGGCCTATAAACGCTAAGGAGCGGTCCGCGCGGAAGAGTGCGGGGATCGAATGAACGGCAACAGGATGACGGTTGGCTACGACGTTCCAACGCCGGCGTTGAGCGCGGCGCAACCCGCCGGAACCGCGTTCCGGGACGCCCCGCTCTTGCTCGAGAGCCGGGGATGGTCCTCCGTGAGCACCGATTGCGCGCCCAAGGTATTCGCGCTCGCGTCCCTCGTGAATCTCGCCGCGCCGGATCCGGTCGCGAGCGTTACCTATAACTCCCGCGGCAACCTGCTGGTGATCGCGGGCGAGTCGCCGGAACGCGCGCGGCGTTGCGCGCAGGACCTCGCGGGCGACCTTCACGTCACGTTGTTGACGCGCACGCCCTCCGAGGCTGCTGCCTACCTGGCCTGGTCGGGCGAGATCGCGTCGCTCGCCGGTTTCCTCGGCGAATTCAATGCGACCATCGCCGGCTTGAATGGCGCGGCGGCCAACGCGCCCGCCACTCCCGCGCGCTTCGACCTGGTGCTCGATTTCTCGGCGCGTCCGCTCATGGGCATGCGCCAGCCCCCGCAGGGTTACTTCCACGCCCCGAT